>JAYTDH010000366.1:0-5083 GCA_043736095.1 Gemmatimonas sp. | reverse complement strand
GGCGAAGTGTCAGTGACGAGGAGCGCCCGCCCGCGGAGTTGAAGCTCCGAGGAACAGGCGCCGATTACCGAATAAACACACGCGCGGCAGAATTGGTGCCAATCGTCTGCGGCACTCCATCCACCGCGACGGAGAGCGGGCCATCGAAGGGACCGCGCGTCACGAGACGCACGCGCGCCCCGGGACGGATGCCGAGTCCATCGAGGTAGCGCAGGAAGTCAGGATCACGATCCGACATCCGCATCACCGTCGCGTCGGTCCCTTCCGCCATCTCGGCGATGCTCGGGAGATGGCTCTCGTCTACTCTGCCATCGGGTGTGGGGATTGGCGCGCCGTGCGGATCTTGCGTCGGATTGCCGATCGCCCCAGCCATCCGCGCGATGAGTTGATCGCTCGCCGCATGCTCCAATCGCTCGGCCTCCTCGTGCACATCCTCCCAGCCGAATCCGAGCCGCTCAACTAGGTAGCACTCGATGATGCGATGCCGCCGAATGAGCTGGAGCGCTGCGGTGCGCCCCGCCTCGGTCAGACGAGTTCCGCGATAGCGCTCGGACTCCACGAGGCCGAGTCGGGCGAGGCGTTGAATCATTCCCGTGACGGAGGCCGGTGCAATCCCGAGGCGCCCCGCAATCTCACTCGTGCCTGCGGCCGCGCCGTTCCGCTCAAGTTCGTAGATCACCTTGAGATAGTCCTCGGCCTGGCCCGTGAGCGGCGGCGAGGTGGATTGGTCATTGGACATCAGGCGATTCCTCCGGCGAGTGTCTGCACGAGTAGCCACGCGTTCAGCGATGCGATGATGATCGCGACCGTCCAGGCAAGCGACTTTAGCCACCGCGGATTCACAAACGCCCCCATCTTCACCGGATCACTCGTGAATATTACGAGAGGCACCACCGCGAAAGCGAGTTGGAACGAGAGGATGACCTGAGACAACACGAGGAGCGTTCCCGTGCCGCGATCTCCGTAGATGATGCTGACAATCACGGCCGGCACAATTGCGATCGAGCGCGTGATCAGACGCCGCATCCACGGTTTGAGTCGGAGATTGAGGAAGCCTTCCATCACGATCTGACCTGCGAGTGTGCCAGTCAACGTGGAGTTCTGTCCACTCGCCAGCAACGCGATCGCAAACATCGTGCTCGCGCCGGTCACGCCGAGCAAGGGCGTGAGCAGTTGATACGCATCTTGGATCTCAGCGACCTGCGTGTTGCCCGAGGTGTGGAACGTGGCCGCCGCGACGATAAGAATCGCTGCATTAATGAAGAGCGCGAACGAAAGCGCGATAGTCGAGTCGAGGAAAGCGAACTTCACCGCCTCACGCTTTCCAGAGTCATCCTGCTTGTAGCGGCGCGTCTGCACGATGGCGCTGTGCAGATACAGGTTGTGGGGCATCACCGTGGCGCCAAGGATGCCGATGGCGATGTAGAGCTGCCCGCGATCGGTCAGAATTGAAGCTTGCGGGATAAATCCGCGCGCCACGCCCGCGAAATCGGGGCGCGAGATGATAATCTCGAACAAGAAGCAGGCGCCGATGGTCGCCATCAGCACAACCACGACCGCCTCGAGCATCCGGAACCCGCGCTCCTGAAGGAGCAGAATGATCAGCACATCAACCGCGGTGATGATGATTCCCCACGTCAGCGGAATCCCGAAGAGCAGCTGTAGCGCAATCGCGGTGCCGATGACCTCGGCGAGATCGCACGCGGCGATGGCAATCTCGCAGAGGACCCAGAGCGCGAGTGAGACGGGGCGCGAGTAATGATCACGGCACGCCTGTGCGAGATCGCGCCCCGTCACGATGCCGAGTTTGGCGGCGAGTCCCTGGAGGAGGATTGCCATCAGGTTTGAGAGCAGGATGACCGAGAGTAGCGTATAGCCGTAGAGCGACCCGCCGGCGAGATCGGTCGCCCAGTTGCCGGGATCCATGTAGCCGACGGCCACGAGATAGCCGGGTCCAGCGAAGGCGAACATCTTCCGCCCCCAATGGGAGGTCGGGACCTCGACCGAGCGATACGACTCGGCGAGCGAGGGCTGGTTCCGCGGGCGTAGCCAGCCAGCCATCGGGGCTGGAAGGACTGGTTCGGGATCGTTGGGCACGGCGGGAGGCGGTGTGTCGGCCATGCCACAAGTTAGTACGTACTAATTTAAAGTAAAGTCCCGCTTAAAATCGCTGGATTCACGCGCCGGAAGTGCGGCGAAGTGATTACGGGTGGGCGACTTCGGGTACGCCGTACGCTCGCGGGCCCGTTATCTATTCTGCGCTCGAGCCACGGCGAGGACCCGCACCACTTGCGCGGGGATCAACTACTGATTACCGTAATGCGTAATACGCAATACGGAGGAGGAATGATCGTGTCGACGCTCACCATCAAGTATCAGGCGACCATCCCGAAGGTCGTGCGCGAAGTGCTCGCGCTCGGCGCCGGCGATCAGGTCGAGTTCCTCGTCGGAGACCTCGGCGACGTCAGCATTCGGAAGGCGGTCGCGCCGGACGCCGAACTCCGGGCCATCGAGTCCACGCTCAGCCCGGAGTGGGGGAGCGATGCCGACGACGCCGCGTTCGCCGGGCTTTAGTCCGGGGGACGTGGTCGTCGTCCCCTTTCCATTCACGGATCGGACGGCGACCAAGAAGCGTCCCGCCCTCGTCTGCTCGTCGCGCGCCTTCAACGATGCCTCGGGGCACGTGGTGCTGGCGATGATCACCTCGTCCGATCACACGCCGTGGCCGAGCGATGTGCGACTTTCGGCCAACGAGGTGGCGGGGTTGCCGCTGGCGTCGACCGTGCGATGGAAGCTCTTCACGCTGGACCAACGCCTGATCCTGCGCGCCGCGGGAGCGTTGGCGGACTCGGACCTCACGGCGTGCCGACGCGCGTCCCCGGTCTGGGGATAATCTGGGGCTCGAGACCCGCACCGAAGCGGCCAGCGCGGTGACATCTTTCAGGCGTCCTTCGACCCCGCACCGATGTCCGTCGTCCAAGACCTGATCCATCTCCTCGAGCTCGAACCGCTCGAACACAACATCTATCGCGGCACCAACCGCGATGTCGGCACCGGCCGCGTGTTCGGCGGGCAAGTATTCGCCCAGGCGCTCGTGGCCGCGCGGCGCACCGTACCCGACGCCCGCGAGGCGCATTCGGTACACGGCTACTTCCTCCGTGAAGGCGACACGCGCGCGCCGATCGTCTTCTTCGTGGATCGCCCGCGCGATGGCAAGAGCTTTACATCACGGCGCGTCACGGCGATCCAGCATGGCGAAGCGATCTTTCATCTCTCGGCATCCTTCCATCTGCACGAAGATGGTCTGGACCATCAAGTGGAGATGCCCACGGTCCCCGCACCCGAAGAGTGCCCTGAGGAGCTCGAGCTCGTGCGGGCGAACGTCGATCGGATCCCCGAGCCGTTGCGTCAGATTTTGACGCAGGATCGTCCGTTGGAGATCCGACTAATCTCGCCGAACGATCCGTTCCGCAAAAGGGAGCCAGTGCCACCGGCAGAGGTAAAGCGGCAGCTCTGGTTCCGCGTCCGCGAAAAGATCGGGGACGACATGATCCTGCATCACGCGGTGCTCGCCTACGCGTCGGACTACGGGTTTCTCCCGACAGCCCTTCTGCCCCACGGCGTTTCGTTCCGCGATCCGCGACTCATGATCGCATCGTTGGATCACACCCTTTGGTTGCATCGTCCGTTCCGCGCTGACGAGTGGCTGCTCTACACCAGTGATTCGCCCTCAGCGTTTGGCTCGCGCGGCTTTGTGCGCGGGCAGGTCTTCACGCGTGACGGACTCCTCGTGGCCAGCGCGGCGCAAGAAGGGCTCATTCGGATGCGAGCCCCCAAGTGACGCCCGAGTTGGCCAATGGCATCGCGTTCTTCGTCGTCTTTCTCTTCTCGACGACGGTGCATGAGGCGGCGCATGCGTGGGCTGCGCTCCGCGGCGGTGATCCGACCGCGTATCACGGCGGTCAGGTCTCGCTCGACCCCATCCCGCACATCCGTCGTGAGCCGTTCGGCATGTTGATTCTGCCGCTCATCACCTCGGTCACGTTTGGCTGGCCCTTCGGCTATGCCAGCGCGCCGTACGATCCCGAGTGGGCGTTGCGGCATCCGCGACGCGCCGCGCTGATGGCGCTCGCCGGCCCAGGCGCGAATCTGGTCCTCGTGATTCTCGCGCTCGCGGCGCTTCGCACGGGGGCGATGTTCGAAGTCTTCCAGCCACCAGCCAGCGCGACCTTCTCAATGCTCGCCACGACTGACGCCGGCGCGACGTGGGAGGCGGCCGGACGGATCCTGAGCATCGTCTTCTCGCTGAATCTTCTGCTCTTCGTCTTTAATCTCCTGCCCTTCCCGCCGCTCGACGGCAGCGCGGCGATCACGCTCTTGATGACGCGCGACCTGACCCACCGCTACCAGCGCTTCGTGATGGGATCACCGATGCTCGGATTGCTCGGGATGATCATCGCGTGGCGACTCTTCGGACGCGTCTTCGATCCGGTCTTCACGCTCGCGATCTCGCTCATCTATCCTGGTGTGAGTTACGGCTGATCCGCGGCACTCGCGCGCGTGAACCGTGCGCGCGCCGGGCTCAGCGCGCGAATCGCGAGTTGTAGTGCCAGGTGGCGCGCGTCATCAGTCCGTCCGCACGGAACTGCAACGGCGCACTGATTCCCAGCGACACCGCGCCGACCCCCAAGAACACGCGTGCAGTTTGATCGGCGCCCGCGTCGCCGGACGCACGGAGCGCGCCGGCGGCCATCAGCGCGATTCCAACATCGGTGAGCAACGCGGCAATCGTGCGTGTGGCGGTGGCCTGACGTCCGAGTTGGACCGCGGTATCGTTCCCCGTGAACACACCTGCCAACGAGCCGGGCCAGAAGAAACCGAGCGTCGCGACGTGAGTCTCGGCCTCGCCGCGCACGATTGCGAGTCCATTCCAGACGGGCACGACATTGAGCGCACACGCGGCATACCCGCAGGGGCGATCTGGGCGTGCGGCCTGCGTCTCGGCGTTCTGTGCGTCGAGTTCTCCAGGTGCGAGCAGCAGCGGCGCGAGGGTCGCGACCAGCACTGCGAGAGGCACCGGGCG
>JAYTDH010000365.1:0-2670 GCA_043736095.1 Gemmatimonas sp. | reverse complement strand
GTTGATTGTCGTGACCTTCGCGCCGATCAGTGATCTCGATACCGCCGACGGAAAGCCCAAGCGCAAAATGGGCGACTATGTCGTCTTCACGCTCGCACCGACTCCGGTCGCCACCACCACGCCGTGAGTTTCACCTACGCGCACGCCACCACGCAGGCTGACGCCCTCGCCGCACTCCGCGACGCGGGTACGCTCCCCGTCGGCGGCGGCACCGACCTCATCCCCTGCGTGGATGAAGGAATCCTCGCGCCCACGCGCGTCATTGATGTCCGCGGGCTCCCCGGTGCGCGCGACATCACGCTGCACGCTGATGGCTCCGCCAGCATCGGTGCAGCCGTCACGATCGCGGAGATTGCTGAACACGCCGGTCTCATCGCGCGATATCCCGTCCTCACTCAAGCCTGCGCCGACGTCGGCACTCCCGCGCTCCGCAACATGGGGACACTCGCCGGCAATCTCGTGCAGCGTCATCACTGCTGGTACTTCCGGCGCGGCGTCGGCTGCTTCAAGCGCGGTGGCTCGCAGTGCGCCGCAATTGATGGTGAACATCAGTACCACGGGATTGTGAACAGCGGCACCTGTCGCGCTGCGCATCCCTCCGATCCCGCCGTCGCACTCGACGTACTCGGCGCCGATGTCGAAATCGCGCGCGCCGATACCTCACCGCGACGCATCAGCATCGCTACGCTCTACGAGGGCGCGGCCAACGATGCACACAAAGAAGCGCAGCTCGCCGATGGCGAACTCATTGTCGCCGTGCATCTCCCGCGCGAGGCCAATGGCGGTACGCAGCATTGGGAGAAGCTGATGCAGCGCGGCGTATGGGATTTCGCCCTTGTCTCCTGCGCCGCGCATCGACGCACCGATGGCGCCGTGCGTATCGCACTCGGCGGCGTGGCGATCGGCCCCTGGCGGATCTCCGATCGCGTGGAGGAGGATATCTCGGCCGGCGAACTCGACGAGGAGTCGATCGCGGCGTTAGCCGAGCGGGCGGTCTATGACGTGGAGCCGCTCAAGAACAACGGCTACAAAGTCGACCTCGCAGAAACGGTGCTTCGGCGGGCGATCAGGGCGATCTGAGTGTCGCCGATCGGGCCGAGGTAGCCAGGCGGGCGTCTCAGGCCAGTTTGCACTTGTTGCGAGGATATAATTATCATATTATGTACCTATGACAAGGACAATATCGAACGAACTGCTCGAGCTGAAGCTCGCCGAGTCATTGGGTGCGCCTGTCCCGGCCCGAACGCGGCGAGATCTCCGCCTCCCCGCTGTTCCCGGGAAAGCCCTCGCCGTGATCGGCGTGCGACGTGGCGGAAAGACCTCGTTCCTCCAGCGGATATTGTCCGATCACCTCGCGTCCGGAGAGGCGCACGAGCGGCATCTGTTGCTTTCGCTCGAGGACGAACGCCTGGTCGGGATGACGGCGGAGGACCTTGGCTGGCTACTCGACGCCCACCTTCGCCTCCTCTCCTCCGTGCCGTCTGCGGGGCCGCGCACGATCTATCTCGACGAGATCCAACTGGTCGAGGGGTGGGACCGCATCGTCCGTCGGCTCCTCGATATCGGCGACACGCGGATTTTCCTCTCTGGATCGTCGGCCAAGCTGCTGAGCCGCGAAGTGGGGACGGCGCTTCGCGGACGCGCGATGGAAGTGCTCGTGCATCCATTCTCGTTCCGTGAGTCCCTCCGTCATCGCGATGCCGAACCGACGACCGCGTGGCACGCCCTTGATCTCCACGCCCGTGCCGCGCTCGAGCACGCGCTACGCGACTACCTCGCCACCGGAGGATTTCCTGAGGCGCAGGGGGTCGATGTCCGCGACCGCGTACCGTTGCTCAAGAGCTATGTGGATGTGATGGTGCTGCGTGACGTGATTGATCGGCATCGGGTCACCAGCACGGAGGTGCTACGGCGCATGCAGCGCCACCTGCTCTCGAACCCAGCGGGCGCGTTCAGCGTGCACAAGATGCACAACGCGCTGAAGTCTCAGGGATTGCACGTTGGGAAAGACAAGATGTACGAGTACCTCGACCATCTCGAGGACGCCTTCCTCGTACGACTAGTGGCGATGCACACCGACTCGGAACGCCAGCGCGCGGTGAACCCACGCAAGGCCTATCCGATCGATACGGGTCTGATTCAAGTGTACGAGCGCGGTGGACAACAACATCAGGGACACGCACTCGAGACGGTCGTGCTCCTCGAGCTCGAGCGTCGCGGATACGCTGCGGGATGGGTGCGCGTGGGAGCTGACTCCGAAGTGGACTTCTTCGCCGAGCGAGTCGGCGCGCCGCCGCTCTTGATTCAGGTCTGTCTCGAGTCGGATAGCGAAACGACGTGGAACCGAGAGGTTCGAAGTCTGCAGAGCGCTCTGGAGCATTATGGCGATTCCCGCGCGATTCTCCTCACACTCGATCCCTCTCCGCCGACGCGCCCGCTTCCTGCGGGAATCGAGTGGCGCTCGGCCGCTGACTGGTTGCTCACCGACGGGTGAAATGCTGGGTTCAAACCCTTCCGGTCCCTCAAGGGTCAAACTCTCGATGCACTCCGAAACCCGGCCCTCGGCCGTGCGTAGGACCAGCAGCCCCACCCCATCTCCACCCCTGCCGGACATCATCATGTCGCGTGCTCTTCGTCTCGCCACGGCCGCGGTCCTCGCGACCATCGCCG
>JAYTDH010000364.1:0-1708 GCA_043736095.1 Gemmatimonas sp. | reverse complement strand
CCGCCTCGGCCCTACGCGAGCGGTAGCCGACGCACACATCCGCGCCGCAGTCAGCGAGCAGCTCCGACACCGCGCCCCCAATCCCGCGTGAGCCGCCGGTCACAACCGCCCGCTTGCCCTTCAACGAAAACGGAGACGCCACGCTCACGACGCCACCTCCGCATCCACCACATCGCAAATGCCATGCTGAATCGCCAAATGAATCTCCTGCGCGCGATCCGTGCGCGTGGTCGGCACAATCAGGCAGAGATCAGCAATCGTCCGCACCTTGCCCCCATCCTTCGCCGTTAGTGCGAGCGACTTCATGCCGAGCGCACGCGCCGCTTCAATCGCGCGCAGGCAATTCGGCGAATTCCCACTCGTGGTGTGCACGATCAGTAGATCTCCCGCACGCCCCAACGCCTCGACCTGACGGCTGAAGATTTCGTCGAACGAAAAGTCATTCCCCGCCGCAGTCAGCGCCGAGGTGTCGGTAGTAAGCGCAATGGCGCGCAACGCCCGACGCGTGCGCAGGTACCTCACCGTGTACTCGGTCGCTATATGCTGCGCATCGGCGGCACTCCCACCATTCCCGCAGAAAAAGAGCGTGCCTCCGCTCATCACCGTGTCACGCACCAGCGTTGTTGCGGCGCGAATGCCGTCGCCGAGGACGTCGGCCGCACGCGCCGCGGTCTCGGAGAGCTCGCGCAGATGCGCGACGGGATCCACCTTCGCACGCTCGCTCACAGCGCCACCTCCGCAATCCGTTGCATCGCCGCTTCCGCGCGCGCCGACAATGTCCCCGGCTCGTCCGCCCCAGCCTCAAACGCCCACGTCACGCAGGCGTCGGCCGCCAGGAGGTCCAGTGCCACCGCGCGCCCCTCGCCAGTTCCCTCTTCGAGCACCGTGTCCAACAGGACCTCTCCGGCCCGCAAGAGGGCTTCCGCCACTGGCAGGGTTGCCGACACGGCGGGCGAGGACAACACGCCCTCCACACGGGCCAACAAAGGCTCGGGCGCATCGATAGCATGCGCACGAATCCACGCCGCTGGCGTGAGCGAGTTGTGACGGGTCGCAGTCATACGCGAAAAGTAGTCGCCGAGCGTGCGCTCGTCAGGGATTCGGCGATGCGCCGGACCCACTCCTCGGGGACATCGTACGCCGCCGCGAACTCCGGCCAGCGCGAGACCGCATCCCGCACCTCGGCGAGTACCTGCTCCCCCTGCGATCGGTCGAGGCCCGCCGCCAACGCCACACGCATGAGGTCGGCGCTGGACGGCGCCCGGGACTCGCCACCCACCGACATGGCGTGATACCCGGTGCCCTCCGCAGTCCACGTGAGATCGTAAGCGGGGGCCACCTCCCACGGTCCAGCAGGGGCGCGCACAAAGGCGACGTTGCGCGTGTGATCATCACGATTGCCCGCATAGACGTTGAACGCCGCCAGACGCAGGCACTGCACGACCTGCGCGTAGCTCCCCGTGAGCCGCCGCGCGACCTCGAGCAAGTGACCGTAGTCCGCCAAGTCATTCGCGGGATCCATCTCCAGCAACGCCGCGAGGGTCTGGACGTGCCGGGCATCGTTCCCCACGCGGTCGAATCGATCCACGATCAACGCATCTTCCCCCGACGAGAGGCGACGCACCGTCGCGTGCGGCACGTTCAACTCCGCCGCACCTGCCATCGCGAGATATGCCGCCTCGATCCGCGGTAGCGCCTTGGCATCCGT
>JAYTDH010000363.1:0-1518 GCA_043736095.1 Gemmatimonas sp. | reverse complement strand
GGATCGACCGCCCACGAGACAATGAAACGATCGGTCGGCATATCTCCTTGGAGCGGGGAGTTCGTGCCTTCGCCATACATCGCGACAACGAACTCGTCGATCCGCGCGCCCATCCGATTCAGGTTGAGGTGCGCGTTCCGCGCCACGAGTGGGTCATAGGTCCAGAAAATCGTGTCCACGCCGATCGCTGCGCAGTGCTCGCGCTGATACGCTTTGAGTAACTCACCGAGATGCTGGCCCTGCGCATCGGGACGGACCGCGAGCATATCCGACCAGTGCGCGAGCTTGCCATGGCGGAGCCCGGTGACGCCGAAGACGAAGCCAAGCATCGTGCCGTCGTCGGCGAAGGCGCCCGCGGTGACGCCGCCCGTCTCCTGTGCAACCAAGAGCATCGCGGCGGGGACGCGTTCGGTGAAGCCGGCGCCCCAAGTGATCTCTTGGAGGGCGACGCATTGCGCGCGGTCGGCGTGACTGGTGAAGGGGCGGATTTGCACTAGGAGGACGGGTGAAGAAAGGGTGAAGAAGGTGAGGGGAACGGGAGAAGAGCGGGAGAGGAACGGGTGAAGAATGGGAGAAAAGAGGGAGAAGAAAGAGAGACTAGCGCGAGACTAGCGCGAGACTAGCGCGAAACTAGCGCGAAACTAGCGCGAGACCAATGCGAGACCAATGCGAGGAGAGCCAAAGATGCGGCTCTCGGCACTGAGGTGGTAGGAGAACTGCGCCTCGCCTCAGTAGTTTACGGCGTATGTCTCTCCTTCGCTCCTGCCTCGTCGTCTCGATCGTTCTGCCGCTCTCGCTTGCGCAGTGGCTGGCGATTCCGCTCGGGGCACAGGGAGTCCCCGCTGATTCGACCCCCCCTGGGGCGTTCACGAGGGTCGAGGCCAAGCGATTCGCTGGCGTCGCAGTGCTCGGCGGTCTCGCCTATCTCGGCGATCAGGGAGCGCGCGATGCCGTGCGCGGCGCCGGTCCGCAAGGGAATCCGCTACTCGACGGGATCGCCGGGTTCGGGAACGCGTGGGGGCAGCCAGGCGTGGTGACGCTCGGTGCGGTGATGTGGGGTGGCGGGCTGCTGGCACGGAAGCCGATAGTCGCCACCGCCGGGCTCCGCGCGATTGAGACGCTCACCGTGAGCGGTACTGTCACCTCGTTGCTCAAAATGGCATTCGGGCGCGCGCGGCCCTACCTCGCGCCCGATGCGCCCAATGATCTCAAGCTGTTCCGCGGCGCGGAGTATGCGGACGGCCGCTATTCATCGATGCCCTCAGGGCACGCGACAGCGGCCTTTGCCTTCGCCTCGGCGGTCACCGGTGAAGTCAGACTTCATGCACCGCAGCACGCACGCGTGGTCGGGCTGCTCTCATACGGCGCGGCAACGATGACGGCGTACGCCCGGATGCACGACGATCGCCATTGGTTGAGTGATGTCACGGTGGGCGCAGGGATTGGCACGGTGACCGGATGGGCAATCACGCGCTGGCACGCCACGCGGCCCGACAACGCGATTGACCGGGTGCTACT
>JAYTDH010000362.1:0-1645 GCA_043736095.1 Gemmatimonas sp. | reverse complement strand
ATCATCAATGAATGAGTAGTCGGAAGCGGGTGATGATAACAGGCCCGGAATGTCCCAACGGGTTCCCCGGCAAGGGGTTAGAGGGTCAATCGCGAGAGTCCGGACCCCTCCGGGACGCCCCCAAACGCGCTAGATTTCCTTCGATGAAACGCGAAGACGCCCTCGAGTACCACTCGCGCGGACGGCCCGGCAAGATCGCGGTCGTGCCAACCAAGCCACTCGCCAATCAGCGCGACCTCGCGCTCGCGTACTCCCCAGGCGTCGCCGAACCCTGTCTAGAGATTCAGAACAATCCCGAGGACGCTTACAAGTACACCGCTAAAGGCAACCTCGTCGCGGTCGTGACCAACGGCACCGCCGTGCTCGGCCTCGGCAACATCGGCGCCCTCGCCGGTAAGCCGGTGATGGAAGGCAAGGCGAACCTGTTCAAGCAGTTCGCCGACATCGATGTGTTCGACCTCGAAGTGGGGTCCGAGGACGCCGAGGATGTCATCAAGTTCTGCCAACTCCTCGAGCCCACCGTGGGCGGAATCAATCTCGAGGATATCAGGGCCCCAGATTGCTTTCAGATTGAAGAGACGCTCCGGAAGACCATGAAGATCCCGGTCTTCCACGATGACCAACATGGGACCGCGATCATCTCCGGTGCGGCGCTGCTCAATGCGCTTGAGGTGAGCGGCAAGGACATCGCCAGCGTCAGGGTGGTGTTCTCCGGTGCTGGCGCCGCCGCGATCTCCACCGCCGAGCATTACGTGCGGCTCGGCGTGAAACGCGAGCACATCCTGATGTGCGACAGCAAGGGCGTCGTGCACTCCGAGCGCACTGATTTCATCGATCCCTACAAGGCGCGCTTTCAGGTCAAGACGGATCGGCGCAAGCTCGCCGATGCGATGGTCGGTGCTGATGTCTTCGTGGGCCTCTCCGTGGCCGGTGCCGTGACGCGCGAAATGGTCGCGTCGATGGCGAAAGCACCAATCATCTTCGCGCTCGCGAACCCCGTGCCGGAGATTCTTCCCGACGAAGTGCTCGCCGTGCGGCAGGATGCAATCATCGCGACCGGCCGCTCGGACTATCCGAATCAGGTCAACAACGTCCTGGGATTCCCGTTCATCTTCCGCGGCGCACTCGACTCGCGCGCCACGGAGATCAACGAAGAAATGAAGATGGCGGCGACTCGCGCCCTCGCGCAGTTGGCCAAGGAGGACGTGCCCGAGAGCTTGAGCGCGCTCTACGGGCTCTCGAAGGTGAAGTTCGGGCCGGAATACTTGATCCCATTCCCCTTTGACCCGCGCGTGCTGCTACGCGTCGCGCCGGCCGTCGCCTGGGCCGCAGTCGCGAGCGGCGTGGCTCGCGAGTTCATCGAACTCGATGAGTACCGCGACCAACTCGAGACGCGCCTCGGCCGCGCACGCGGGCTCATGCGCGGACTCGCTGGCCGCGCGAGCATGGCGCCCAAGCGCGTCGTCTTCCCCGAGGGCGAGGACCCAAAGGTTCTGCGCGCGGCGCAGATTCTCGTGGACGAAGGCATCGCGCATCCGATCTTGCTCGGCCGTTTGGATCGTGTGAACGCGACGGCCGAGGAGTTGGGAATCTCGCTCGAGCACATTCACGTGGTGGAGCCGGGCACCAGCCCAGACCGCGATCG
>JAYTDH010000361.1:0-4590 GCA_043736095.1 Gemmatimonas sp. | reverse complement strand
TTCGCCATTCCCGCCACGAAGTTCGTGGGGAACTGTTGTTGGCGCGTGTTGTAGAGCGTCGCGGTGTCGTTGTAGAGTTGGCGGGCGAACGAGACCTTGTTCTCGGTCGATGCGAGTTCTTCCTGAAGCTGACCGATGTTGGCCGTGGCCTTGAGGTCGGGATACGCCTCGACGACGACCATCATTTTGCCGAGTGCGGCCGTGAGTTGCGACTCGGCGGCGGCACTGGCCTGCACGTGTTGCGGGTCGAGTCCGACAGACGCTTTGACGGCCGTATTGCGCGCGGCGATCACTGCCTGAAGGGTGTCTTTTTCGAAATTCATCGCCCCCTGCACGGCATTGAGCAGGTTGGGAATCAGATCGTGACGGCGCTTGAGTTGGACGTCGATCTGCTTGAGGGCGTTGGCCGTCTGATTCCGCGCGGCCACGAGGCCGTTGTAGGAGACGACAAACCAGATACCGACGGCGACCAGGATTAGGGAGATCAACACGACGCGCTCCGGTAAGTAAGGAAGGTGCCCGCTAAGCTACGGCCCGCGGTCGGCAGGGAACAGACGGTTGTCCAGGCCCCGCAACGGCGCGAGGGGCGATGCCCGTGGCATCGCCCCTCGATCACTACGCGCTCCAGAGCGCGGAAGTGTCAATCGCCGTGGGCGCCTACTGCTGCGCCTTCCGCTTGGCGAGCGCGTCCTGAACCCAAGTCGCGGGAATCAAGAAGAGTGGCGTCAGCAGGATCCCCAGCAGGATGTTGATCCACGCGAGCCCGATGTAATAGCCGCCCATGCCGAGTCCGGCGATGAGGGTCCCAAGAGGCCCGCCAAAGGATTGTTCCACGTCGTCGCTCCGCAAAGTCGGGTGAAGGCGTTGTACGGCGAGTATGTTAGCCACGTGCCTGCGGAAAGTGAAGCGGCGGCGGCGGTGCATCGTTCGCTCGCGGCGCTCCCGCGGGGGCGCTGGTTGTTGGCCGTATCCGGCGGGCGCGACTCGATGGTCCTCTTGGAGGCGATGGCGAGTGCCCGAGGGGCCGAGATTGCCGGCGTCGCGACGTTCGATCATGGCACGGGACCCGCCGCGCGAGAGGCGTGCGCGCTCGTGGAGCGCACCGCGCTGGCGCTTCAGCTGCCGGTGGTTGCGGGGCGAATGCCAGCCGATGCCGCCGCCGCAAACGAGGCGGCGTGGCGCGCGGCACGCTGGCGTTTCCTCGAGGGATGGGCCGACGAAATGCGCGCGACCGTGGTGACGGCGCACTCCCGGGACGATCAGATCGAGACCGTGGTGCAGCGACTCCTCCGGGAGGCCGGCGCTCGGGGGCTCGCCGGGATGCAGTCGATTCTGGCGTCGACGGAGCTCGGCAGCCGGGCCGTGTGTCGGCCACTCCTCGAGGTTCCCCGCGCAACCATCGCCGACTACGCCACGGCGCGCGGCGTCCGGTTCGTTGAGGACCCGTCGAACGCCAGCCTCGTGCACCAGCGCAATCGGGTGCGGCATGAGATTCTCCCGGCGCTCGAGCGGGCGCACCCCGGATTCGGCGCGTGGTGTTGGGAGATTTCGACTCGCGCGGCCGAATGGCGCGTTGGCGTCGCGCGATTCGTCGATGAGACGCTGACACCGGTCTGCCTTGAGGAGGGCGAGCTTGTAATCGGACTGAGTCCGCTTCGCGCACTCACCGTAGCAGGATGGAAGGTGCTCTGGCCCGAGCTTGCGGCGCGCGCCGGAGTGACGATGGATCGGCGCGGAATTGTGCGCGCGAGCAACTGGGCTCCCACGGCGACGAGTGGCTCGGAGATCCAGCTGGCCGGTGGAGCACGCATTCTCCGCACGCGCACGACATTCGTGGTGCGGCGGTCGGAGCAACGCGCGCACGGTGGATAGCCTCGCGGGCGGGACCGAGCGCCGGGCAGGGGGTGGCCTCCGTCATTATATTGCTTCAGACATGAGCCACAGCGCCGCGAGTCACTCCGCCAAGTCCGCCGACCCCCGTCTGCTCGGGCGTGCCATCAAGCGCATCGCCTACGACGAGCAAGCCATCGCCACCCGCGTTCGGGAACTGGGGGCCGAAATTACGGCTTCCTATCCAGAAGGCGATTTGTTGGTGCTCGGACTCTTGAAGGGCAGTTTCGTCTTCCTTGCCGATCTGGTGCGGGAGATTCAGCGCCCCCTGCACGTGGATTTTCTCGTGGCCTCGAGTTACGGGGCGAGCACGGTCTCATCCGGAAATGTTCAGCTAGTGTACGACCCCGAGACGGATTTAGAAGGAAAGCACATCCTGTTGGTGGAGGACATCGTCGATTCTGGTCGGACCCTGCAGACGCTCATTGCACTATTGAACGAGCGGAAGCCGAAGTCGATCGCGATTTGCGCGTTGCTCCATAAGCACATCGCCGAGCATCTCACGCATCCGGTGCGGTTTGTCGGATTCGATGCTCCGCACGAATTCCTTGTCGGCTACGGACTCGACCATGCGGAGGATTTCCGCCATGTGCCGTTCGTTGCCAGCCTCGAGTAGGGAGAATCATGGCCAACGCTCCGCAGAATAAGCCCGGCGGTTTCGGGCGCACGTCGAGAACCCTCAGCCTGTGGGTGCTCGCTATCCTCGTTCCCTTCGTCTTCTTCCAGATGACGAGCGGGCGCAGTGAACAGTCGCCGGAGATCGATTACTCGATCTACGACGCACAGCTGACCGCGGACAACATTGCGCGTGTGACGATCATCGGGGGCCGCGAGGTCATCGGTGAGTTCAAAAACGGCGTGCTCGTCGAGGGTCGCGAGGCCAAGCGCTTCTCCACCAAGTTCCCCGTGGCGAACAGCGAGAACGAGGTCGAGCGTCTCCGCGCGAAGCAGGTCGCCATTAAGGCGGATGACCCTCGTGTTTCGATCGGGTCGCTGATCCTGCAGATGTTGCCGTGGATCATCATCATCGGCATCTGGGTCTTTTTGCTGCGACAGATGCAGGCCGGCGGCAACAAGGCCTTCTCGTTCGGCAAGTCGAAGGCCAAGCTCCTCTCGGGTGACACGCCGAAGATCACGTTCGCCGACGTCGCGGGCGCGGACGAAGCGAAGGTGGAGCTCCGCGAAATCATCGAATTCCTCAAGGACCCCGCCAAGTTCACCAAGCTCGGCGGCCGTCTTCCGAAGGGCGCGCTCCTCGTGGGCCCGCCGGGCACTGGCAAGACGCTCCTCGCCAGGGCTGTCGCCGGCGAAGCGGCGCGACCCTTCTTCTCGATGTCGGGTTCCGACTTCGTCGAAATGTTCGTGGGCGTCGGTGCCTCGCGGGTGCGCGATCTCTTTGAGCAGGGTAAGGCCAGTGCGCCGTGCATCATCTTCATTGATGAGATCGACGCCGTCGGTCGTCACCGTGGTGCTGGGCTCGGAGGCGGGCACGATGAGCGCGAGCAGACGCTCAATCAGCTGCTCGTCGAGATGGACGGATTCGAGTCGAATGAGGGCGTGATCTTGATTGCCGCGACGAACCGTCCGGACGTCCTTGATCCGGCGCTCCTGCGGCCGGGCCGATTCGATCGTCAGATCGTCGTCGACGCGCCGGATCTGCGCGGTCGCGAAGG
Source organism: Gemmatimonas sp. (assembly GCA_043736095.1). GTDB lineage: Bacteria > Gemmatimonadota > Gemmatimonadetes > Gemmatimonadales > Gemmatimonadaceae > Pseudogemmatithrix. The sequence continues at coordinate 1,027 of JAYTDH010000361.1, read as the reverse complement.
CATTCTTAAAGTGCACATCCGCAACAAGCCACTGGCCGACGACGTGGACATCCATCGTCTCGCGCGCGGCACGCCCGGAATGGCGGGCGCCGACCTGGCGAATCTCGTGAACGAAGCGGCGCTGCTCGCGGCCCGCAACAATCACGACAAGATCTATATGGTGGACTTTGAGAACGCGAAGGATCGCGTGATGCTTGGTGCTGAGCGCAAGTCGCTCGTGATGCGCGAGGAAGAGCGCCGCCTGACGGCGTTCCACGAGGCGGGACACGCGGTGTGCGCGATGAAGGTGAAGGGCAATGATCCGCTACACAAAGTGACGATCGTACCGCGTGGTCGCGCGCTCGGGCTCGCCTTCACGTTGCCAGAAGACGATCGCGTGTCGGTGACGCGTGAGCAACTCGAGGCGCGTCTCGTGATGGCCTATGGAGGTCGTGCGGCCGAAGAGATGGTCTTCGGGCGCAGCCACGTCACGACGGGTGCGGCGAGCGACATTCAACAGGCCACGGGAATCGCGCGGCGCTATGTCTCGCAGTGGGGACTCTCTGACGCGATTGGTCCGATCCTTGTGGGCGACAACGAGCAGGAAGTGTTCCTCGGTCGCGAGCTCATGAGCCGTCGTCAGGTCTCGGAGCGCACGGCGCAACAGGTCGATGACGAAGTGTCGCGTGTGATTACCGAAGCCTACAACCGCGCCGCGGATACGCTCACGACGCATCGTGCGCTACTCGAGGTAATTGCGAACTCGCTGCTCGAACGCGAGACGCTGACGCGTGAGGACATCCTCGTACTTGAGAGAGGCGAAGTGCTTCCCCCACGACAGGAGCCGCCGCCGACGTTACCGGCGGCTCCTAAGGTCGCTGTGGCAGAGCCAGAAGCGCGCCGCGTACCGCCGATGCTTGGCGGGCCGGAGCCGTCGCCAGCGTAAGCGCTTTCTACGGCAGTTACTACGGCAGTTACTACGGCAGTTACTACGGCAGTTACTACGGCGGTTACCACGAAGGCACGAAGGGCTCCGATGCGTCAGACG
>JAYTDH010000360.1:0-3060 GCA_043736095.1 Gemmatimonas sp. | reverse complement strand
GACACGGCGCGCAATCTCGAGGCGATGCGCATCGACATGGTTGTCGTGCGTCACGGCGCATCGGGCGCGGCCAAGTTCCTTGCCGAGCGCATTGAGTCGAACGTGATCAACGCGGGCGATGGCACGCACGAGCACCCAACGCAGGGACTCCTCGATCTTCTGACGCTCCGCCAGCGCCTCGGCTCTCTCAAGGGCAAGCGAATCTGCATTGTCGGCGATGTCCTGCACTCGCGTGTGGCCCGGTCCAATATCTGGGGACTCAAGGCCCTCGGGGCCGAGGTCGCGGTGTGCGGGCCCCGTTCGCTGCTGCCCAATGCGATTCACGAGATGGGTGTGCAGGTCTTTGGTCGCGTCGAAGCCGCCATTGAATGGGCCGAGGCCCTCAACGTGCTCCGGTTGCAACTGGAGCGCATGCAGGGCGGATACATTCCGTCGCTTCGCGAGTACAATCGCGTCTTCGGTGTCACCAGCGCGCGACTCAAGCATGCGCCGCGCGAACTTCTCATCCTTCACCCTGGGCCGATGAATCGCGGCGTCGAGATTGATTCTGACGTTGCCGATGGCCCACACTCCGTGATCCTCGATCAAGTCACCAATGGTGTCGCCGTGCGTATGGCGGTGCTCTACCTCCTCGCTGGCAACAAGGCTTCGCTCGCCGACGCCGCAAAGGGTGCTCCCGTATGACGGCTCCTGTGCTTCTGAAGGGGGGGCGCCTCGTCGATCCCTCGCAGCATCTCGACGCCGTCGGTGATCTGCTCCTCGTCGATGGTAAGGTCGCGGAGATCGGCGGTGCGGTTACGGCGCCAGCTGGCGCGACGATCATCGACTGCGCGGGGCGGGTCGTCGCGCCCGGTCTCATCGACGTGCACGTGCATCTGCGCGAGCCCGGTCGTGAGGATGTCGAGACCGTCGCGACGGGCGCGCACGCGGCCGCTGCGGGCGGATTCACCGCCGTCTGTGCGATGCCCAACACCAAGCCCGTTACCGATAATCAGGCGACCGTGGGCTTCGTGAAACGCCAGGGTGAGGCAGCTGGCTTCGCGCGCGTGTATCCCTACGGCGCGATTTCCGTCGGACAGAATGGCGAGACGCTCGCGGAGTTCGGCGAGATGGTCGCCGCCGGCGCGGTCGCTGTTTCCGACGACGGCAATCCCGTGGAGAACTCGCACCTCATGCGGACGGCGCTCGAGTACGCGATGACCTTTGGCATTCCGGTCGTTGAGCACTGCGAGGTGATGGCACTCGCGCATGGCGGGTCGATGAACGAAGGCATCGTCTCGGCGCGCCTCGGACTGAAGGGCATTCCCGGGGAGGCCGAGGAGATCGATGCGATCCGTTGCATCCTCCTCGCCAAGCGCACTGGGGGGCATGTCCACCTCTGCCACCTCAGCACTGCGGGCTCCGTGGCGCTCGTGCGCTGGGGGAAATCACAGGGAATCAATGTGACTTCCGAAGTTTGTAGCCATCACATCTCGCTCACCGAAGAGGCCTGCGAGGGCTACAACACCAACGCGAAGATGAATCCGCCGCTCCGCACGCGGGCCGATGTCGAAGCGCTGCAGCAGGGGTTAAAGGATGGGACGATTGATCTCCTCGTGACCGATCACGCGCCGCATCACTACGACGAGAAGGAACGCGAGTTCGCCGACGCCCCCAATGGGATCGTCGGGCTCGAGACGGCGCTCGGCGTGAACATCACATATCTCGTAGAGCCGGGAATTCTCTCCATCCCGGAACTCGTCGATAAGATGTCGTGTCTCCCGGCGAAGGTGTTTCATCTCCCGGGTGGTACGCTGGCGAAGGGCAGTCTTGCTGACGTGACGGTGTTCAATCCCACGAAGCAGTGGACGGTCGACCCGAAGCAGTTCAAGTCGAAGGGGCGCAACACGCCCTACGGCGGGCATGTGCTGACCGGTCAGGCGATCTGTACCATCGTGGGCGGGAAGATCGTCTACCAACTGGTGGACTGAGCGCCGATGTCCCTGGCGGCTTCGCGCAACGCGATCGTCCAAGTGTGTCGTCGCTTGTATCGCGCGGGGCTCATCGCTGGGCAGGACGGCAACGTCTCGGTTCGGCTCTCGGGTGATCGCATTCTCGTGACCCCCGCGGGAATGTCCAAAGTCGATGTGCAGGCGACGGACCTTGTGGTGCTCTCGCTCGATGGACGTACGGCGAAGGGAAAGCACAAGCCATCGTCGGAAGTCGCGGTGCATCTTGAGATCTATGCAGGACGCCCGGATGTGATGGCGGTGGTACACGCGCACCCGCCGACGGCGACGGGGTTTGCCGTGGCTGGGGAGACGCTGCCGGCGAACGTCCTGCCGGAGTTGGAGTACACGGTGGGACCGGTGGCGCTTGTTCCGTTCGAGCCACCGGGAACGTTGGCACTGGCGCGCCGATTCCAGTCGTATCTCAGTGGGCACGATGCGTGGCTGATGGCGAATCACGGAGCGGTCACGGCGGGGCCGTCGCTCACGGTGGCGCATCAGCGGATGGAAAGTCTGGAACACGCAGCGCGGATCCTCCTCGCAGCGCGCGCAGTGGGCAAGATCGTCCCGTACCCTCACGCCTGATGAAGAAAGACTCCGCACGACTCGAAGCGCTCGAGGCGCTGCTCGCCGAGAAGCGCAAACACGAAGGCTATCTCGCCAAGCTCGACGAGCGTCGCGCCGGGACCCCCGAGCACGTCTTCGTTCGCTTGCGCGACGAGTACCTCACGAAGCTGACCGATGCACAGATCCGCGCGGCTACGGAGGCCGAGGCGCTCTCGAGTGGGCTTGAGGACGATGAGTCGTCGGTGCTCGAGGTGGAATCGAAGCTCGCAAAGCTTGAGGAAGAGCGCGTCGAGGGTGAACTCCGTGCGGCCGTTGGCGAACTCGACTCTAGGGACTGGCAGAAGAAGCTCAACGCGCTGACTGCGGGGATCTCGATGGCGGAGAAGGAACGCGACGCACTGCGCGGCGCGGCAGCACGTACGCGCGCGCTGCTCGCTGAAGCGCGCGGCGGCACGGGCATGACGCCACTCCCAGATGCGATTCCGTTGGTCGAAGCGCCGTCTGG
>JAYTDH010000359.1:0-4645 GCA_043736095.1 Gemmatimonas sp. | reverse complement strand
CGGTCACACTCGACACCCTTGCGACGATCGATCTCTACGCCTTCGTGCGCGACACGATGCCGCCGCGTATTGAGCAGGTGGAGTTCGTGGACTCGACGGCGATTAAGATCCGATTCGATCGCGCGATTGTTGGCGATTGGGATGCGCGCGGCGCTGTCACCTTGCAGGCTTCTGACTCTACGCCGATCGCACTCGGTGGCGCGCTGATGCCGACGGTGCGCTACGACTCGCTCCTTGCCGCCGAACGCGAAGCGGCGAAGCAGGCGAAGGCTGCGGATTCTACGCGGGCGGATTCTACGCGGGCGGATTCTACGCAGGCGGATTCTACGCAGGCGGATTCTACGAGGGCGGATTCTACGGCCGCGAGCCCTGCAACCGCGGATTCAATTCCCTCCATCCCCGCCCCCACGTTCGACCGCTTGGCTCCCGTGCAGCAGTGGACGATCCGCTTAAGTGCGCCGCTCCGCCCCGGGATGTACAAGCTCAAGATCGAGGGCGCGACGGGTTTAAATGGCCGAAGCGGAAAAACGGAGCGTGACATACGCGTCGTCGTACCACCGCCCAAGCCCGTTCCCGCCGAGCCCGTCGCGGCAACCACTCCGCCTGCGGCGGCTCCCGTCACGCCGCCCCAAGCTCCAGTCACACGTCCACCGCGGTGAGGACGTCACGATGCGCGCGTCACAATGAGTACGTCACAGTGAGCACTTCACTGTGAGTATGCCTCGCGCTCTCCCCGCGGTCGGGACCACCCTCGATCGGCCCGCCGTGCGCGCGCTCTTGGAGCAGTGGCCTCGCGTACTCGTCGCCGAAGGTGTCCGCGCCGTTATCGCCGCCGCGCGCGATGGTGCGACGATTCCCGCGAGCGACGCCGCTTGGGCGAGCGAGCTCACTTCGTGGATCGAGACGCGCACCGCGTCAACGCTGCGCGCGGCACTCAATGCCACCGGCGTTGTATTGCACACGAATCTCGGGCGCGCGCCGCTCGCCGTCGCGGCTCTGGACGCGATCACGGCGATTGCCGCCGGCGCCGCCACCGTGGAGTACGACATCGAGGCTGGCGCGCGCGGCTCACGCCACGTTCATTGCGCGGCGCTCCTCACCGAACTCACCGGCGCCGAGGATGCGATCGTCGTGAACAACTGCGCCGCCGCACTCGTGTTGGCACTGCAGGCCACCGCCGCGGGGCGCGAGGCAATCGTAAGTCGTGGCGAGCTCATTGAAATCGGCGGGAGTTTCCGAGTTCCCGACATCATGACGACGAGCGGCACCACGCTCGTCGAAGTCGGCACGACCAACCGCACCCACGTGGCGGACTATCGCCGCGCGATCACGCCGAATACCGGCGCGATTGTGAAAGTGCATCGGAGCAACTTCACGGTGGACGGCTTTGTGGCGGAGGCGAGCGTGGCTGATCTCGTGCCCGTCGCCGCCGAAGCCGACGTGCCACTGATCTACGATTTCGGCAGTGGTCTGCTCCTCGACCTCTCGCCCTGGGGACTCTCGGGCGAACCCACCGCGCGCGAGGCCGTCCGCGACGGCGCGACACTCGTGCTGTTCAGCGGCGACAAACTGCTCGGCGGTCCGCAGGCGGGAATCATTGTCGGTCGGGCCAAGACGATCGCGCAGCTCCGCGCACATCCAATGGCCCGCGCGCTCCGCGTGGACAAGCTTACCCTCGCCGCGCTCGAGGCCACTCTCACACTGTACCGCGACCCCGCGCGTGCGGTGCGCGAGATCCCCGCGCTGGCGATGCTCACCGCGCCGCTCGCCGAGGTGACGCAGCGCGCCGAGGCGCTCGCCGCTGTTCTCCGTGCGGCGGGAATAGATGCGCGCGTAGAACCCAGTGAGGCGACCGTCGGCGGCGGTGCCTTCCCTACCGCACGAATCCCGTCGAGCGCCGTCACCATCGGTGTCGCCATCGGTGTCGCCATCGCCGTCACCATCGGTGTCACCATCGGTGTCAACATCGGTCTCGCCGCCGGGGTGACCCCCGGTGGGGGAATCGAACAGATAGAAGAGCGCCTGCGCCGAGCTGCGGTCCCCGTGATTGCGACAATCCGCGATGGACGGCTTCGGCTCGACCTCCGCAGCATCCCGTCCGACCAGGACGCGCTCCTCACGCGCCGTGTGCGCGAGGCCCTGCACCTCCCGGCCCACTCCGCCAGTTCATGACCATGCTCCGCCGCGCCGCCTTCCTCGACCGCGATGGTACGCTGATTCGCGATCATCACTATCCGAAAGATCCCGACCTCGTCGAGCTCCTCCCCGGCGTGCCGGCGGCGCTCCAGCGTCTGGTCGCGGCCGGCTACGTGTTGGTCGTAATCACGAACCAGTCGGGGATTGCCCGCGGCCTGCTTACGGAGACGGACTACGAAGCAGTGCGCGCTCGCCTCGACGACCTGTTGCTCGCCCAGGGCGTAAGGCTGGACGCCTCCTATCACTGCCCGCACGAGACCAGCATCAGCGGCCCCTGCGAGTGCCGCAAGCCCGGCACCGGGATGCATCGGCAGGCGGCACGCGAGCTCGGACTCGACCTCACGCACTCGGTCAGCGTCGGCGACCGCTGGCGCGACGTCGCCCCCGCCCTTGAGCTCGGATTCCGCGGCTGGCTGGTGCCGAGTCACAACACGCCCGACGCCGATATTGAGCGTGCGCGCGGCCTCGAAGTGCTGCAAGCGTCGTTGGATGCCGTCGTCACGCTCGTCCTCGAGCCATCTGGCGGCTAAGTTTCGCGGGTGAAAAGCACTCCTGCCCGCCTTGCAGTGCTCGCTTCCGGAAACGGTAGCAATCTGCAAGCGATCCACGACGACCTTCGCGCGCGCGGTGCACGCGCCCCCGCGTCGCTCGTGTTGGTCGTCTCCGATCGTCAGGCAGCCGGTGCATTGCGACGCGCCGAGGAATGGGATGTATCGGCGGTGCATCTGCCGAAAGAGCGCGACGCCGCGCTCGGAGACCTCCTCGTTGAGCACGGTATCACGCATGTGGCGCTCGCCGGTTATCTCCGACTCATTCCGATCCACGTGGTGCGCGCCTTTCACGGGCGGATGATCAACGTGCATCCCGCGCTGCTGCCGGCGTTCGGTGGCGACGGCATGTACGGGGCGCGGGTGCATCAGGCCGTAATCGATTCAGGCGCGAGAGTCTCCGGACCAACCGTTCACTTCGTCAGTGAGTACTACGACTCGGGGGCGATCATCGCGCAGTGGCCGGTGCCCGTGCACACGGGAGATACGCCAGCAACGCTCGGTGCCCGTGTGCTTGCCGTAGAGCACCAACTGTATCCGTGGTGCGTTGCGGCAGCGACGAGCGGCGCTATTTCACTCGGCGCCGACGGCCGTGTGCAGGGTACTCCCGCGTACGAATTCGACAGTTTCGCCTCGGTGCCCACGGGCGGGGAGCCGTTCGTGCGGCCGTAGTGAATTCCGTCTCGTTGTCCGCTCCGCCTGTCCGTCCCTCCGAATCCGTCCGATGCCCACTGCGCTCCTCTCAGTTTCTGATAAATCCGGACTCGTTGAGTTCGCGCGCGGCTTGCACGCGCTCGGCTACACACTCCTCTCGACCGGTGGAACCTCGAAGGCACTTCGCGAGGCCAAGCTCAAGGTCACAGATGTCGCCGATGTGACCAAGTTTCCGGAGATGCTCGACGGCCGCGTGAAGACGCTCCATCCGGCCGTGCATGGTGGTCTCCTCGCGCGCCGCGATCTACCTGAGCACATGGCGGCCATCGCCGAGCATGGCATCGCAGCAATCGATCTCGTGTGCGTGAACTTGTATCCCTTCCGCGAGACGGCGGCCAAGTCCGGCCTCGCGGCAGAACACGTCATCGAGCAGATCGACATCGGCGGTCCGTCGATGCTGCGGTCGGCGGCGAAGAACTTCGCGGCGGTCACCGTGGTGGTCGATCCCGACGACTATGGTCGGGTGCTCGAAGCATTGCAGAACGGCGGCGATGCATTCGAGATGCGTCGCGATCTCGCCGAGAAGGTCTACGCGCACACGGCGGCGTATGATGCGGCAATCAGCGGGTGGTTCGCCTCGCAGCGCGGCGACCGGTTCCCGGAGAAGCTCACGCTGGCGTTCGAGCGCGTGCAGTCGCTCCGCTACGGCGAGAACCCGGGTCAAGCCGCGGCCTTTTATGTCGAGACGCGCGGTGGCGGGCTGGGGGCGCTCAAGCAGCACGGCGGCAAAGAACTGTCCTTCAACAACCTCCTCGATCTCGAGGGGGCGATGCTGGCGATCGCGCCATTCAAGAACGAGATCGCGTGTGCAATCATTAAGCACACGACGCCCTGCGGACTGGCCACCGGCCGGACGCCACTCGAGGCGTACCAGAAGGCGCTCGCGTGCGATCCAGTGTCGGCGTTTGGAAGCGTGATTGCGTTTAGCGTGCCGGTGGATGAGGTAGCGGCGCAGGCGGTGGCGTCGCTGTTCGTCGAGTGCTTGGTCGCTCCCGCGTATTCACCGGAAGCGCTCGCGGCACTCGGCGCCAAGAAGAATCTCCGTGTCCTCGAGGGCTCGGCCGGCGTGACGGGTACCGCGCTTGATGTGAAGGGAGTGCGCGGCGGCGTGCTGGTGCAGGAGCGCGCGCCGACCGTGCTTGACGACGCCGCGTGGCGCATTGTCAGCAAGCGTCAGCCGAGCGGTA
>JAYTDH010000358.1:0-2555 GCA_043736095.1 Gemmatimonas sp. | reverse complement strand
GCTCAAAGTGCGTCAGTAAGTCGGATAGCTGTTGGCGAAGGTGCTTTGGTAGGGGCGCAGCGACCCACTGTTGCTGCTGGCGAGCGCGCTGGCCACGTTGCACGAGTTGTAGCGGAACTCCTTGGTGCCGTTCAGGTCGTTCACGTCGTTGTCCTGCACCACGAGTCCCAACTTGATGTTGAGACCGGTGATGCTGGCGCCGAGCACCTGATTCGAGCCATTCGATCGCAACCGCCCGCCGATGAGCATGATGCCGTTCCATCCCGCCGTGTTGCCGTTCAGGTTGATGTCGCCAAAGACGATGAGGAGGCCGCGCCCCGCGTTGGGCAGTGCCCACTCGGTCTCGGGGACTGGCCCATTCCGCACAATGATGGTGGGCCACGCGAGCGGATTGGCGGCGAACCAAGCGGCGTTCGGAAAGCCAGTGCCAGATGCGTTGAGGTCGTACTGTGCGGTAATCGCATTGCCATTCACAATCGCGTCCCAGTCGATGGGGACGGCGTTCGCAGCCGCAGCGCGCGTCGCGCCGATTGACTGGACCTTTGGCGACCCCTCCAGCGAGTTCAAATACTGCCCCGACCCCGTCATCCCAGGCGTGGTGGGGACGGCGACGGCCGGCAGCGTGGACTTCGCCCCGCAGTTGTCGACACCAGAGATGATGCCCGACGAGCCAGACTTATTGATGCCGTTGACTCCGGTCATGGAGGACTGCACCGTGAGGTTCAAGATGTTGTATGTCGCGAACGCGGAGGCTGTGGAGACGGCATTTCCCGATCCGCTGACGCCGGTGCGCGTGCGGACGCCGCGCGTGCGGACGAAGAAGATGCCCGGCGCCGTGGCCGTCGCGGCACGGAGGCGGGTGGTGACCACATCCACGTAGCCCCCGGTCAGCGTGAGCCGGGCAGAGTCCGTGCCAGTCGGCAGCGATGCGAGTCCCAGTCCTGCGCGATTGTTGAGCCCCTGCTGGAGCCCCGTCTCGGCGAGTGCCTTGGCCGCATCGGCCTGAAGAGTCGCGTCGTCGGCCGCACGCTCGCCTCGTAGCATCGCGAATCCTGCGGCCAGCGCTCCCGTCAAAAGGAAGAGCGCCATCAATACCACAGGAAGAGCGAAACCCGAGCGGAACCTACCAGTCGATCGTGTCATCTCACTGCACCGCGTTGCGGAAGAGAATAGGGACGCGCAACGTGTCTTTCTCCACGCGGTTAATCCCTGGCGAGGTCCGCTCACTCTCGCCGACCATGACGAACTCCAGCCCAGTGATCGTATTGAGCGTTCCCGGGACTGCATCCTGCGGGGTCAGTCCACCGCTGACATAGAATCGGAACCGCGTCCCTGTGCCGAACGGAACCGCGACCTCTTCATTCGACCCGCCGGCGACGCGACGCCACAAGGCCGTGCGCCCCGATACGATGCTCGACGCCGCAATCTTGTAGGTGACGGTTTGGTAGAGCAGCACCGGCGCGCCCTGCGTGGTTATCGGCATCGCGGGTGCCACGACCCGTGTACGTCCGCTCGGCACCACCGCGAAGCCGGCTAGCATGCAGGTGACATCCAAGCCGGTACCGAGCGCACTGCCGCCGTTGGCCACGTAGGTCGTGACCGCCGCGGCTGTCGTGTCGCGGTAGGCATAGCCCGCATAGACCGCCTGCGCCCACACGAGCGAGTCCACCGGCGCGAACGTGACCGTGCTCCCCGTGCAAAGCAGGCCGACGGCGTAGGGCAACCGCACCATAAACGAGTCCGCGCTCGCCGCCACGATCCCGCGCGGTTCGATCATCGCCATCTCCGTGCTCACCAGGCTTAGCGCATTGCGCGTTACCGCGCGCGCATCACGCGCATTGGTCGAGCGGGAAAAGAATCGCATCTGCGACTGCAACAGTCGCGTGATGCCGACGCCGACAATCCCCAACAGGATGACGGCAATGAGCACTTCCACCAACGAGAGACCGCGACGTCGCGACCGAGCGTATGTCATTGGAACACCAAGGCCCCGCCGCTCGTGACCCGATCGACCCAGAGGGTATCGGGCTTGAGCGCCGTGTTGCTCGGCGTGATGATGATGCGCACCCGCGTGATTGTGCTATTGACCGCGGTGGTCGAGATGCACCGCCGATGCGTGAATCCCGAAATGGTCGTGATGGTGGTGCATCCGGTATTGGTCGCGATATTCGCGCGCGGCATCGTCGAGTAGAGTTGCACCGCCGTGGAGACCGCCATCGAGCGCGCCGTGCCCAGCGCCGAGGTCCGCATCTGGAGCCCGTAACGCATCGTCGCCACGGTGTGCACCGTCGCAATCAGTCCGAAGAGCGTCAGCGCGACCATCACTTCGATCAATGAGACCCCTCGTCGTGACTTCATCATTATTGCCGCCTCAGGATGCCGGTCGTTGTCCGTGACACCACTACTGACTCCCCACTCCCCGACAGCGTCAGCGCGAGAGCTGCGCTTGCCCGCCCGTTCGGGAAAATCGTGACGCCACCACTCGGAGTAATCGCCAGGTTTGCATTGAGATCCTCGCCCGCGCCAAAGCTCCGTTGCCGAAGCACCGACCCCGA
>JAYTDH010000357.1:0-10303 GCA_043736095.1 Gemmatimonas sp. | reverse complement strand
GTGCCGAGCGCTGTGACGATGCCGATGGCTTCGTGCCCGGGGGTGAAGGGCAGGGCAGGCTTGAGGGGCCAGTCGCCGCTCGCGGCATGGCTCTTCACGCGGTAGAACGACGCCACCGGGCCGAAGAACTCGTCGCGGAAGGCTGGGTTGTCGGGGGCGATGTCGGTGAGGATGGTTGGTTGCATGAACCAGCCGGGGCGGGCGATTCGCTTGCCGCCCAACAGCAGCGTGGCGCCACCCTCGACGGTGGCATCGACCTGCGCCAGTAGTTGCTTCAGCGCGGCTTCGGTGGAGAGGGGCCCGAACGTGGTCTTTTCGTTCAGGGGGTCGCCCGGCCGCAAGGCTTCGAAGGCCGCCTTGAAGCGCGCAAGGAACTCATCGGCAACGGCCTCGAGCACGATGAAGCGCTTGGCGGCGCAGCAGGTCTGGCCGACGTTGTACATGCGGCCCCAGACGGCCCATGGAATCACGCGGTCCAGATCGGCGTCATCGAGTACGATGAAGGCGTCGCTGCCGCCGAGCTCCATGGTGGACTTCTTCAGATTCTGCCCAGCACGTGCCGCCACGCGACGGCCAGCTTCGACGCTGCCGGTCAGCGCGACGCCTTTGATACGCGGATCGTCGATGACCCGGTCGGACTGTTCGTAGGAGATCAGCAGGTTGGTGTACGCGCCAACGGGCGCGCCGGCATCGAGCAACAGTTTCTCGAACGCCATGGCGCATTGCGGCACGCAACCTGCGTGCTTGACGACCAGCACATTGCCGGCCATCAGTTGCGGCCCGGCGACGCGAGCGAGTTGGTAGTACGGGAAGTTCCAGGGCTCGACGCAGAACAGCACGCCCAACGGCGAACTCTCCATATGTGCTTCGCCGCGCTCGGGGTGCAACGTGGCCGGTGCCAGGAAGGACTCGGAGTGTTTGGCGTAATAGGCGAGGATGTCGCCGCTGAACTTCACTTCACCGCGCGCCTCGTCAATCAGCTTGCCCATCTCCAGCGTTTGCAACCGGGCGAAGTCGTCTACATGCGCGTGCAGCAGCGCCGCCGCTTTCGTCACGATAGCCGCGCGCTCTGCGTAGGAGGTGTGCTTCCAGCCTTGAAAGCAGCGTTCAGCGGCCGCCAGTGCGTCGTTGAGCTCGGAGTTGCTCAGCTGCTCGAAGCGTTGCAGCAGCTTGCCGTCGTTGGGGTTAATGCTTTGATAGGCCATGAAGGCGTGTCCTTGGTCAGGTCGAACTCAGTGGGCACGCCCAAGGGACATACCGCCGCTCAGCGCGCGGTACGAGTCGGAGACATCACTGAAGGCAGGATAGCTCCGCTGCGCGAGCCGCTACAATCGCCCGAACGGACTAGCTCGTGGGACTAGGAGTAGTTCTCTCCCACGCGCGCCGCAGTCCGCAGCCCAAGCGCAGCGAAGGTCAGCGTCCCATTGCAGCAACTCGCCGTCACATTGGTCGGCGCGCCGGCGATGAACAGATTCTCGTGGTCGTGCGCGCGGCCGTCACGGTCCACGACGCTCGTCGCGGGATCATTGCCCATCCGACATCCGCCGCCGGGATGTTCCTGCCCGATGTCGCCGGCCGCCGAGGCGTTTGAGATGATCTCGCCATCGCCGGCGCGTGCCATGCGTTGGAAGAGATCGCGAATCGTCTGCTCGGTCCACGCGCGCAGTGCGACCGACTCGGGTGCGTCACGGAACTTCAGTCGAGGCATTGGGTCGCCCCACGCATTCTTTGCGCTGGAGTCGAGCGTGAGTTCGCTGTCGCGTGCTGGCAGCACATCGTAGTAGGCACGCACTCGCGCCGTGCCCTTCACGGTGCGCGCGCGCCAGTCGGTCATTAGCGCGTCGCCAAAGAGAAGCGCCCCCGAGTCGTCGCGCAGGCGCGGCTCCTGGCCAAAAGACGACTCCCATACGCGCAGGTCGTGGCGGATGTACCGATCAAGCGCGCCCGGTCGCATGAACTGCTTGGTGACGAGCGAGTGCTGCGCGTTCACGCCGGGGAGGAGCTTCATTGGCAGGCGGATCTGCGCACCGACATTGCGATGACCGCAGAGGTACTTGCCGACGAGTCCGGAGCGGTTGGCAATTCCATTGGGATACGCACCGCCGGCCGAGAGCAACAACAAATGCGGCGTCCACGCGAAGCCGGCGGCGAGCACGAAGCTCTTCGCGCGGATCATCACTTCCTGCCGCGTTCCCTTCGTGGCATTCGCCGTCGCATGCGTGATGCGCCCCGTACGCGCATCGGCATGCAACCGACGTACGAGCGTGTCCGTCACGAGCCTGATGCGTCCCGCACGGACGAGCGCATCGAACGAGAAGTCGGGCGAGTACTTCGCGCCACTCGGACAGATCGGATAACAGGTATCGCAACGCTGACAAACACCGCGTCCCTGATACGGAACGGAATTCTTCGCGCTCGGCTGACTCCACATCGCAATCCCCGCCTTTCCCGCCCACTCCCGCAGCTGTTGCAGATTCTGGCTGAGTGGGAGCGCGGGCATGGGGAAGGGCTTGCCGCGCGGATCTATCGCCGCAGGCCCTTGCTCGCCCGCGATTCCCATTCGCTCCTCGGCCTCTTGATAGAAGGGGTCGAGGTCGTCGTAGGTGATCGGCCAATCGTCGCCCACGCCATAGAGCGTGCGCAGGCGGAAATCCTCGGGCGAGTAGCGCGGCGTCACGCCGCCCCAGTGCAGCGCGAGTCCGCCGACGTTCATTGATGGCGAGAAGCCGTATGCGGTGCCGAGTGCGTTCTGATCGTCGAGATGATCGTTGGGCCACGGCGTCTCGCCATAGTCCATCCAGCGCGTGCGCTTGAGGGCGCGCTCGCGGAGCGGCGTCGAGTGCCCACCCGCCTCGATCACGAGAATCGTCGCGTTGCGTTCGGCCGCGAGCTTCTCGGCCATCAGTGCTGCAGTGATACCGGAGCCAACAATGCAGATGTCGGCCTCGAGGACGCGGGGCGCCGTCACGACTCCCCCGTCGCTTCTTGGACGAGCGGAAGTGGCGGGCGCGACGTCTGGGAGAGCAGGCGGCAGTTGCCCTTCATGATCCGCGCTTCGTACGCGAGATCGGTCGCCTCGCTCGAGGCGGCCCAGTGCGCGAGCAGCGCGACGGCGACGTGCGGTGCGGCGAGGGGATTGGCTGGCAGGCGGCTCGTGCTGACCCGAGCGAGTTGCGTCTGCACCACGGCACGGCGTAGCGGTACACCGAGCCGCGCGAAGCCGCGCCGATGCTTGCGGCGCGCGAGGAGATCGAGTCCCGCGAGCTGTGCGTTCCACCCCGGCGCCGGATCACTTGGCGTGTAGGTGATCTCAGCGTCACCGTAGCCGTGCATCTCCTCGGCGACTGGCGTGTATCGCGCGAGCCAAGTCGCAAAGGCGACGATGGCATCGGCGCGCCCGGTGTCACCGAGCATCTCGGGGAGGATGGCATCGCCGAGCGCGCGGAGGAGCAGGGGATCGAGGGCGCGCGGCGCTGCCTGCGCAGCGCGCGGTGGCGCACCCGACTGCGGCGTCGCAGTGGCCGGCGCGCGCGATGCATCTGTCGCACCCTGCGCGAGCGCCTCGGCAGCGCCGAGCCCCGACGCGGTGGCGGCGGCAAGGGCGGCGCGCTTGATGAAGTCCCTTCGGTCAGTACTCACGGGCAGATGGTAACGTGCCTGGGGTGGTTGCGTGAGAGATGCCGGAGATTCCCGCGCATGAGCGTCCAATCGCCTGTCGCAGGAGGGAGAGCACTGCAGCGAAGGCTTCGCGCCGCGGTTCAGTCCAGCCGCCCCATCTCACTTAGCGCCGCGATGACGAGCGACCTGATCTCCGCACTCGTCTGCGCGTTGCGGAAGGTCGCCCGGTCAAGCGGCACCTTGTAGGCGATCAGCCGTCCGGCGAGTTGGGGAAAGCGCCGCTCCATCCTGGCGACCCATTCCCGGCGCACCGAGTCGCTCTCCCAACTGCCGCGGCTGTAAACGATGAAGCGGGTTCGGGGATTTCCGAGCGCGATGTACGCGACCAAGTTCTCGAGTTTGTCTGCGGCCGGCGGATAGATCTGCGAGGCGTACTTCTCGTCGAGCGCCGGAACGCCGAGCAGTGTGGCGTCGTAGAAGCAGGAGCGGTGCACGAGGATCAGATCTGGGTTGCGGCGGAACACTTGATCCTCGCGATGCCAGGTCGTGCCGGTGGTCTCTTTGATGAGCGAGATCGGCAAGTCGCCGAGCAGGTCGCTGAGATCATCGGCATTCGTGCCCCCAGCCCGTAGGGTGATCGGGTCGTACACGCGTTGCGGATGCGGAGAATCCATCATCACCACCACCGGAAGGGCCGGCAGCGGGGCTGATGACGTGCGACCCCAGACAGTCCACGCCGCAAGCGTCGCCAACAGCGCTCCCGCCGCGAAACCGATCCAAGCGCGGCGTGACGGCGCTCGGGCGGCAGGGGGAACTCCTGCGGCGGTGAGCGGCCCGCTCTGTTCCTCAGCGATCCACCGCAGCTCGCGCTCAAGGTCGCGGGCCGACTGCCAGCGGTCACGCGGCTCCTTCTCGAGGCACACGCGGAACGCGCGCTCGATCCGCGTCGACGAACCAGGCGGCATCGTGAGCGGCGGCGGTGCCTTGGTCAGAATCGCGCCGATCAGCGACGCCGGGTTGGAGGCGGTGAACGGAGGCTGGCCCGCGAACATCTCATAGAGAACGGCCCCCAGCGCGTAGATGTCGCTCCGCGCGTCCGCTTCCTCACCGCTGATCTGCTCTGGGGACATGTAGTGGAGCGTGCCGAGGATCGTCCCCTCCTCGGTGAGCTGCGCTGACGCGGCACGCGCTGCACCATCGGCTCCGAGCGAGACCGCCGGCCGCTGCTTCGCGAGCCCGAAGTCGAGCAGCTTGGCGCCGGTCGTCGTGAGCATGATGTTGCTTGGCTTCACATCGCGGTGAATGATCCCGTGGCGATGGGCCTCGTCGAGCGCGCTGCAGATCTCGATCGCGATGCGCAGTGCGGCGTCAGTGGGGATCGGGCCCTGTTCGAGCCGCCCGGCCAACGTGCGGCCCTCGAGGTACTGCATCACGAGAAAGGCGCGTCCCGCCTGTTCGCCGACATCGTAGATGGAACAGATGTTCGGGTGCTCCAGCGACGAGATCGTGCGGGCCTCGCGCTCGAACCGCTCCCGCGACTGCGCATCGCCGCCGAGGCCTCCCAACAGCACCTTGATCGCGACGGTCCGGTCGAGGCGTGTATCGCGTGCCCGATAGACCTCGCCCATCCCTCCCGCGCCGAGCGGCGCGTCGATGGCGTACGGTCCCAGCCTTTCGCCGACGGACAACGGCATCGCGGAAAACATCCTGAGTCGGAGAATTGAAAATGTACGGATACCGTCAGACTTGAGGCAAGACGGCGCCGGATCGACCCGCGTCATCAGACCGATCTCTGCGACTCCGAGTAGCAGAAAGTAGACGGTCGCGGCTCCGAAGGTTCGGTGTGGGTTGTCCACCCACACGCCGCTCGCTCCGGCAGGGCGAAAGCGGCCGGCGATCTCCTCGGTGATGCCGAACCGAGGGAGCGGCAGGAGGCTGACGAAGATCATCGCTAGGCAGCACCTCGCCGCGGCACCGATGCTCGCCGCGGTGGTCTTCTTCGCCATGGTGGGCAGCTGCGTGATCGGTGGCGTGTCCGGCGCGCTGGTCCCGCTGACGCTCAAGCGACTCGGCGCCGACCCGGTGATCGCGTCGAGCATCGTCCTCACGACAGCGACGGATGTCGCCAGCATGGGGCTGTTCCTCGGCTTGGCGAGGCTCTTCGTGGTGTGACGCGCCGGCGGCCGTATCGATCATCCCCGGCACGTGGCTCAAGCGCACCGCGGCGAGCTTGAACCCCTTCGAATACTTGTAGATCTGGCGCGGACCGCTCCGCGGCATGGCACACCTCCTCGCGTCTCGCTAGGTGGAGGTGTCAACTGAACTGGAGCAAGATCCCTCCATAAATGCGCCCGCGTAGCGGGCGCTCCATAACGTGGCCGTCGGCAGCAAGCTTCGGTATACGGCGGCCACACGCAATGAATGCCCTCACCGCTCCCAGGTGACGCCCGGACGTTGCCGTTGCGGCCAGAACGTAGATCGACCCCGCCGAGCGTCACGATCTCCCGAGCGAAAGCTGCAAGAGAAGTCAATCAGCAGAAGCACATCGACCGCTCTCGCTCAGCAGTCACGGCATCGGCGGATCCGATGGTCGCCGAGGCCGGCTTGCAGTCTGGGTGTGCCGCACGATCCACCGATTGCCGTGACGCTCAAGAATCGCGGTCCCGCGACCCACGACGTCAACCTTGCGCTCTGCCATGTCAGCCGACAGCGCATATCTGTACAGCGCCCACGCAAGGTCACCAGCGACCCGCACTTCAATGTCGTGGGGCCGATACCGGAAGTTCCGGAACTCCTTGAGCTCTGGCGCCAGGTGATGATCTCGGTAGTTGGCCCAGCCGCGATCAAGGCCAGCGCCCTCGCCGACGGTGAGGCTGTCCCCGGCGTAGAGCGTGTCGAGCGCTGCGAGGTCACCTCGTTCAGCAGCTGCGAAGAGCGCGGTGATGACGGCCTGGGCGCGCGCGGCGTCCGAGCGGGCAGCGGGAGACGCGGTGGCCGGCGTCGTCGGAGCGGGATGCTGATGCCCTTGGGCCTGGAGTTCCGCTGGCAAGGCCGCGACGGCGCAGGCGAAAGCGAGCGCGAATGGCGCAACAGGGCGACGGAGCGATAACGGCACGATGTCCTCGCAGCGAAGTGGCTGTGCAGGTTGACGAGCAGGGGAACCCGCCAGAAGGTAGTACAAGTTTTATGCCGCGTAAAGGAACTTGCTCGGCCCGCGTCCTGTTACATATTGCATGCTTTACCATCTGTAAAATGCCCTCGCTCACAAATCCTGCGGCCGAGCTCCGTGTCTGACACTTCGCTCCTCCACTCAATCGTCTCGCGGCGCCAGCTGCTGCGCTCCGTAGGGGCCACCGGGCTCCTAGCCGGCGTTCGTCCGCTGTCCCCTGACTACGTGCACGGCGGTTACGTGCACGGCGGTTACGTGCACGGCGGTTACGTGCACGGCGTTAGCCGTGGCGCGGTCCCACTCGAGACAGACATGGTCGGTCGCGCACGGGTGGCGAATCTGACGATTGCCAACACGCGTGTGCGTCTTGATGGCCGTGCCGCCACCGCCACCACGATCAACGGTACCGTCCCGGGACCACTCCTCCGCTTCCGTGAAGGCGAGGAAGCGGTGATTCGCGTCCAGAATCAACTCGACGAGGATACCTCCATCCATTGGCACGGGATTCTCCTGCCGCCTGCGATGGATGGAGTGCCCGGAGTGAGTTTTGCGGGCATCGCCGCGCGCTCAAGCTTTGAGTATCGCTTTCCGCTGCGCCAAGCTGGGACCTACTGGTACCATAGCCACTCCGGGCTGCAAGAACAGCTTGGACACTACGGGCCGCTCATCATCGACCCGGCCGAGCCCACGTCGTACGCGTACGATCGTGAGTTCGTCATCGTGCTCTCCGACTGGACCTTCGAGAACCCGTACCGGGTGCTCGCTCGGCTCAAGAAGCAGCCCGACGCGTACAACTATCAGCGGCGCACGCTCGTGGATTTGTTCCGCGACGCTCGGGAGGACGGATTTGGAGCGACACTGAGGGACCGGATGATGTGGGCGTCGATGCGTATGAACCCTACCGACATCGCCGACGTCACTGGTGCCACCTACAGCTTTCTGCTCAACGGCGTCGCGCCGGAGGACAACTGGACCGCCGTCTTCCGTCCGGGAGAGCGCGTGCGGCTCCGCATCATCAACGCCGCGGCGGGCTCCTTCTTTGACGTACGAATTCCCGGCGTTCCCATGACGGTCGTGCAATCCAACGGCCAGCCAGTGGAGCCCGTGGAGACCGACGAGTTTCGCATCGCGATTGCCGAGACGTATGACGTGATCGTCACGCTACCCGAGGACCGCGCCTACACGATATTCGCAGAAGCGATGGATCGGAGCGGATTCGCGTGCGGCACACTCGCTCCGCGCGAGGGAATGCGCGGGGAACTTCCGACGCGGCGTCGTCGCGCGAATCTCACTATGGCCGATATGGGAATGGCGATGAGCCATGGGGCGATGGCAGGCATGGCCGGGATGCACGGCATGATGGGCATGCGTCGCGGGGCAATGGACCACGGCGACCAGCCCGCCGCCGCGCAGATGGACCACGCGGCGATGGGGCACGAGGAGTCATCGACCCTGCGAGACCCTGGTACCGTCGAACCAAAGGTGACGCACACGCGGCAGACGCACGGCGTCGGCAACGCCATGGTCCCGATGTCGACGCAGAGTCGACTCCACGAAGCGGGCGTGGGACTCGGGGAGGATGGCTGGCGGGTGTTGCGCTATACCGACTTGCGTGCCGAGCGCGCGTGGCCCGACTTCAAGGGCCCCACGCGTGAAGTCGAGATTCATCTCACGGGCAACATGGAGCGCTACATGTGGTCCATCGACGGGGTGCCCTTCGAGCACGCAGCGCCGATTCGCTTCATACTCGGCGAGCGGTTGCGTCTCACGATGGTCAACGATTCGATGATGAACCACCCGATGCATCTGCACGGCATGTGGATGGAACTCGAGAATGGCCACGGCGATCGGATTCCTCGTGTGCACACCGTGAATGTGAAGCCCGCGGAGCGCGTGTCGCTGTTGATTACGGCTGATGCGCCGGGCCGATGGGCGTTCCATTGTCACGTCCTCTATCATATGGAAGTGGGGATGTTTCGCGTGGTCGAGGTCGTCGCCGGTGACGAGCACGCGGGGATGGATCATGCGTCGCACTAGCAGTTGGAGCGCGCCGTGGGCACTGGGCGCAGTGGTGGTTGCCGTCGCGGCGTTGCTCGCGCCGATGCGTTCGCTCGGCGCGCAGCTTCCAGACTCTGCGCCTCCTATCGCGATGCCACCGCACGCGATGTCGTGGGGGATGACCTCGTATGTCCTCAGCGAAGTGCTCGAGTACGCGCCACGGGCAAGTGAACGGCCAGTGCTCTTCGATCTGCTCGGCTGGGTTGGTGGTAGCACGCATCGCGTGTGGGTGAAAGCAGACGGCAGTGCGGCGACGGATGGTCGCGCGGTCCACGGTGAGTATCAGGTGTTGTATGGTCGGCTCGTCGCCCCATTCTGGGACGCGCAGATCGGCCTTCGCGTCGACGCGAGGAATTCGACGCGACCCTCGGCATCGCGCATGGGAGCGGTGCTCGGCTTCCAGGGACTTGCGCCCGGTTGGTTTGATCTTGAGCCTTCACTCTTTGTGACAACAAACGGGAGCGTCTCGCTCGACCTCACGGCCTCGTATGATCTGTATCTCTCGCAGCGCCTCGTGCTACAGCCGCGCCTTGAGTCCTCGATTTCCTCACGCAACGAGCCCGAGTTTGGAATTGGCCGGGGATTGAGCGGTGCGTCGTTCGGCGTGCGCACGCGCTATGAGATTCGTCGCGAATTTGCACCGTATCTCGGAATTGTGTGGGAACGCGAGTTCGGGCGCAGTGCTGAGCTTGCTCGCCTCGCGGGTGGCAGCGTAGGATCGACGCTGATTGTGAGCGGGCTGCGACTGTGGTGGTAGCGTGACCGTCTGATTGAGCCGGTTGGCACCGGCCGGTAGGTTCTCAAGATCTTCTGAACTGGAGAGTTTCCCGTGTTGCGACGCTCGGTGTGGATGGTGGCTGGCGCGATTCTGTTGAGTGCGGCGGCCGCACGCGGCGACGACTTCTGGCTCATTCCCAGCGCGTTCCGCGTGGCCGCGGGAGACGAACTGCTGTTGCGTGGGCAGACAAGCAGTCAGTTTCCGCGCAGTCGCGTTGCCGTCTCTGGCGACCGGATTGCGGATGCGCGGCGGCTCGGCGCGCAGGCCGAGGTGCCGATCACTTCCTTCGCAATCGAGGGTCGCTCACTCCTCCTCCGCGACCGTCCAACTGCCGCCGGTCAGTACGTAATCGCCATCGCGCTTCGCCCGCGCAGTGTGCGCGAGTCGGCAGCAGGATTCCGACGCTACCTCGAAGCGGAAGGCGCCACGGCGGCCCTTCGGCGGGTGGACCGAGAAGGACTTCTGCGCGGTCGCGACAGTGTGACCCGCCGCTACGCGAAGTATGCCAAGTCCCTCGTGCAGGTTGGCAGCGACGGGACGCGGGCGTTTGGACGCGTGGCGAATCACGCAATCGAGTTTGTGCCGTTGCGCGATCCTGCATCGCTGCAGATCGGCGACACCTTGACGGTGCGTCTGCTGTTCCGGGGCACGGCGCTCGCCGGTATTCCTGTGCACGCGGA
>JAYTDH010000356.1:0-2950 GCA_043736095.1 Gemmatimonas sp. | reverse complement strand
GCCTCGCGGAGGTAGCGATACAATGCACCCAGCATCGTCGTTGGCGGCGGGACGACGGGCGCGTCACCACGGAGAATACGATCGAGATTAATCGCCGCGAGCAGCCCCGTGGCCGTGCTCTCCGTGTAGCCTTCCACGCCGGTGAGCTGCCCCGCGAAGAGCGTCGTGGGATGATCGCGCAACGCGAGATGCGGCGAGAGCGCGGCCGGCGCGTTGAGATACGAATTGCGGTGGATACTCCCGAACCGGAGGAACTCCGCGTTGGCGAGCCCTGGAATCATTTTGATCACCTTCTGCTGCTCACCAATGCGCATCCGCGTCTGGAAGCCGACGAGGTTCCACATCCGCCCCGCTTTGTCCTCCTGACGCAACTGGACGACGGCCCACGGACGCTTCCCCGTGCGCGGATCCTTGAGCCCCACCGGACGCATCGGGCCGTGCCGGAGTGTTTCGGGGCCGCGACGCGCCGACTCCTCGATCGGCATGCAGCCCTCGAAGTACGGCACTTCATCGAACTCATGCGCCGTGAATTGATCGGCCGTCGAGAGCGCCGCGATGAACGCATCGTACTCCTCTTTGTCCATCGGACAGTTGAGGTAGGCACCTTCCACGCCCGCCTCGACCATCGTCTCCTTGTCCCAACGCGCAGCACGGAAGGCGATGGAGTCATCAATACTCTCCGACGCCAGCACCGGGGCGATTGCATCGTAGAACGCGAGTCCCGTGACACCGAGCCGTGCGCGAATCGCCTCAGCGAGCGCATCGCTCGTGAGTGGGCCCGTCGCGACGATCCCAATCTCGGGCAACGCCGTCACCTCGTCACGCGAGACAGTGATCCGCGGATGCGCATGGACGCGATCATGAACGATCGCACTGAACAGCTCGCGGTCCACCGCGAGCGCGCTGCCGGCCGGTATCCGCGCCTCGTCGGCGGCCTCGAGCACGATTGATCCCAGCACACGCATCTCGGCCTTCAACAGGCCGTGCGCGTTCGTGACCTCGGTGCTCTTGAACGTGTTGGAGCAGACGAGCTCGGCGAGGCGATCGGTCCGGTGCGCGGCCGTCCCACGCACCCCGCGCATCTCGTGCAACACCACCGTGTGCCCACGCTCGGCTAACTGAAAAGCGGCCTCGCTCCCTGCGAGGCCGCCTCCCACCACGTGAATGACGCGTGGGTCGGTCATGGTGCGACGGCCTCCGCCTCCGCGTTCTCCGGCGTCGCGACGTCCCACTCATTCTGGCACTTCAAGCAACGGCGGAAGTGGCCTCGTGTCTTGGTGCTCTTCGCTTCGGCACCATCGAATCCGCAGTCGGGACATTTCTCCGCCACTGGCTTATCCCAGCACACGAAGTCGCAATTCGGATAGTTCTCGCAGCCGTAAAACGCCTTGCCGCGCTTCTTCGAGCGACGCGCCGCGATGTCGCCGCCGTCCTTGGGGCAGAGCACACCCGTCGGCATCGACCGTGTCCCCTTGCACTTGGGGAAGGTCGAGCAGCCGAGGAACTCGCCACTCCGCGACCGCCGCACGACCATCGGCTTGGTGCAGAGCGGGCAGAGCCACTTTGTGAGGACCGGCGGTTCCTTTTTGCCCTTCAGCGGGCGCGTGAACTTGCAGGTCTTGGGGTGATTCTCGCAGGCCACGAAGGGGCCGAAGAATCCACCCTTCGGCAGCAACTTGCCACCGCAATCCGGGCAACGCTCCGTGTCCAACGCCGAGAGATCGTGCGCCTCGCGGATCAATGCTTCGGCGTCCACCGATTCGAGGGCGTGCGCGAATGGCGACCAAAACTCCTTGAGGACGTCCTTCCAACCCAACGTGCCATCCGCGACCTTGTCGAGTTCGCCTTCCATCTTCGCGGTGAAGCCAATGTCGAACTCCCGCGGGAACTGCTTCACCATCACCTTCTCGACACTTTCACCGAGGGGTGTGGGGAAGAAGCGTCGCTGCGTCAGTTCCGCGTAGTGCCGCTCGGTGAGCGTCGAGATGATGCTCGCGTACGTGGACGGGCGACCAATCCCGCGCTTTTCAAGTTCCTTCACCAGCGAGGCCTCGGAGTAACGCGGCGGCGGCTCGGTGAAATGCTGAGTCGGATCAATCGAACGCACTGGGGCATGCTCGCCAGGCTCGATCGCCGGCAGCGCCTGCTCATCCTCGAGCGCCTTCGACTCGCCCTCTTCGCGCGCCTCCTTGTAGAGCGCGAGGAAGCCCTGGAACTTGATGACCGAACCCGTGGCGCGGAACAGATAGCGCCCGAGGTCGAAGTCCACCGTCGTCGTGTCGAAGATTGCCGGTGCCATCTGCGACGCCATGAAGCGCTGCCAGATCAACGTGTAGAGCTTCAGCTGCTCGGGCGACAGGAACTTCGCGACACTGTCCGGACTCCGCGACGGATCGGTCGGACGGATGCCCTCGTGCGCGCCCTGCGCAGCATCGTCCTTCGCCGCGGGATAGAGTTGTGGCTCCTTGGCGAGGAACTCCTTGGCGTAGTGCTCGCCCAAATATTCGCGCGCCGCAGATGCGGCAGTATCGGACACGCGGACGTGATCGGTACGCATGTACGTGATGAGACCGACCGAGCCCTCGACTTTCCCGAGCTCCACACCTTCGTAGAGATTCTGCGCCAACCGCATCGTGCGCTTGGAGCCGAAGCCGAGTTTCTTCGCGGCTTCCTGCTGCAGCGTCGACGTCTTAAACGGCGCTTCGGGGTTCTTGCGACGCTCGCGGCGCTTGATGTCTGTGACATCGAAATGCGTGCGACCCTTGAGGTCGTCAAGGATCACCTGCGCGGCCTTCTCATTGGGGATGTCGGGCTTCTCGCCGGCAACGTGATGCAGCTTGGCGGTGAAGCCCTGCCCCTCATGCTCGAGCGCCGCGGCGATCGTCCAATACTCGCGCGGTAAAAACGCGCGAATCTCACGCTCGCGCTCCACGAGCAGTCGCAATGCAAC
>JAYTDH010000355.1:0-4089 GCA_043736095.1 Gemmatimonas sp. | reverse complement strand
CTCGAGTACGCGGCGTGCGCCACCGGGACCGCTCCAGTCGCCACGCTCGACGGCCTCATCGTTGATGAACACCCCGTCGGTGCACGAGAACCCCACGGTATGCCCGGCCGCGCGGAGCATCGCCGCAATGAGTCGCGTCGTGGTGGTCTTGCCGTTGGAGCCCGAGACCAGCGCGATCGGGATCGGGCGATCGTTGATCGGCGCGGCATCGGCCGGCGGGGTCGCTGCTTCGATGGCAATCAACTCGTGTAAGCGCGCGAGTGCTGCGGGCTGATCAAGCGGGAGTCGTTCCTCCTCGAGTGAGGCGGGGTCGTAGGCGATGCTGAGTTCTTCGGCGGCCGACTGCAGCGCCCATTCGTTGAGACTCGTCGCACTCATCAGCGCGGCGTACGGGGCGGTGAAGGCGAGCGAACTCCCGTGCGCGTGGCGGCGGATGGTGAGCTCGGTGTCGGACCACGCGAGTGCCGCACACATCCACGTCACGCGTCCGCTCCAGGCGCGGAGCAACGCGTCGTCGAACCCGTGCGGGGTCGGCGCGTCGAGTACGACGCCGGGCGCGTCGAGCCAAAGGCTCGGGCCGAGGAGTCGTCGCGAGTCCGTGCAGAGCGGCGTGGCGCTCACGGGCGAGCCGTCCGGCGTCAGTCGTCCTGCTCGCGTGCGAGTCGCACGCCGCGCTCGTCGCGCACCAGCGCGCCGAGATCACGCGCCGAGATTGCGGGAATGTCGGCCGGTTCGGCGGCGCGCGGGGCCGCGTGCTCCGCGGTCACGGAACGCGTCGACCCTTCAGACCGGAAATGGATGATCTGCTTCCAGGTCCGCGTGATGTCATCGCCGAACACGAGCACGAGATCGCCGGCCCGCCCCATGCGAAGTGCCGCATCAACCGCGAGTTGTTCATCGGGGATTTGTTGAATCTGATCGGCCGGCACGCCCGCCTCGCGGAGCGCCGCCGCGATGATCCGCGGGACTTCATCTCCATCGCGTCCGCGGAGGCCGTCATCGCGGCGGCAGATGTAGTGATCGAACTTGCCGGCCGCGGTGCGGGCAATCTCCCTGAGATCTTCGTCGCGCCGATCGCCCGGCCCCGCCAGTACGACGAGGCGGCGGCCAGCGACGTCGAGACGCGACGCGAGCTGGCACATCGCATCCACCGCGTGCGCGTTGTGTCCGTAGTCGAGGATGACCTTGAACGGATGCTCATTGAACACGTTCGCGCGCCCCGGCGCTTGGAAGAACGTGGTGTCGAATGTGCGAAGCCCCTGGCGGATCGTCTCGAGCTTGAGCCCCATGGAGAACGCCATCGCGGCAGCGACCATCGCGTTCTGCACATTGTGCATCGCGCGGCCCTCCATCGTCGCCGGAATCAGGTGTGTCCAGAGCAGCGGGATGTGCGCGCCCTTGTCGTAAATCGTAATCATCTGCCCGTTCACGCCACTCTCCAGCGAGACGGCGCGCCCACCGGCGCGAATGTGCTCGCGCACAATTTCATGGCCGGGGTTGGTCGTCACGTAGCAGAGGTGTTTGGCCTCGGTGTACGCGGCCATCCGGAGCACGAGCGGATCGTCGGCGTTGAGCACGGCAGTATCGCGTGCCACCTCCACGACGATCCGCTTGACCTCGGCGAGTTCTTCAAGCGAGTCGATTCCCTTCAGGCCGAGATGATCGGACCGCACGTTGAGCACGGCACCGACATCCACGTACGGGGTTCCCATGCCAGCGCGCAGGAGACCGCCGCGCGCGACCTCCAAGACCGCGACGTCGATCGTCGGATCGGAGAGCACGAGTCGCGTCGCTACGGGGCCAGTCATGTCGCCCTCGACGGTGCGCTGACCGTCGATGTACACGCCATCGGTCGTCGTCAATCCGGGCACGTGCCCAGCCATCTTCCAGATATGCGCGAGCATCCGCGACGTCGTGGTCTTTCCATTCGTGCCCGTGATCGCGGCGATCGGAACGGTGGCCGGCGTAGCGGGCGGGAAGAGCATATCGATCACGGGGCCCGCGACATCGCGCGGCTTCCCCTCGCTCGGCGCGCTGTGCATGCGAAAGCCAGGCGCGGCGTTCACTTCGCAGATGGCGCCGCCATGCTTGCGATACGACTCCGTGATGTCGGGCGTGAGGAAGTCCACACCGCCGACATCGAGCCCAATCGCCTTAATCGCCCGTTCCGCCATCTCCCGATTGTCGGGATGGATGATGTCCGTCACATCGGTCGCGGTGCCGCCGGTAGAGAGGTTGCCAGTGGACCGCAGGAAGACCATCACTCCCGCAGCGGGCACGCTCGTCGTGGTATGTCCCTTCTCTTCGAGGAGCCGCAGGGCTTGTTCATCGAGCGCGAGACGCGTCAACACTTTCTCGTGTCCTACGCCGCGGCGCGGATCGCTGTTCACGATCTCGACGAGTTCCGCGATTGTGTGCGTCCCATCGCCGACGACATGACCCGGTGTGCGCTTGGTGGCCGCCACGAGCTGTCCGTTCACCACGAGCAGGCGGTGGTCGTCACCGACTTGGAAACTCTCGACGATGACCGAGCGCGAGACTTCCTGCGCGGCCTTGAATGCAACGCGGACCTGCTCATCCGTGGTGAGATGAATCGCCACCGCGCGACCATGGTTGCCGTTGTAGGGCTTCACGACCACGGGGAACCCGATGCGCCGCGCCGCACGTACGGCGTTCTCTTCACCCTGCACGAGCTCCTGCTTCGGCACCGGGAGCCCGAGCTGGCCGAGGATCTTGTTGGTCTCCTCTTTGTCGCTTGCGAGCTCGACGGCGATATGCGGAGTGCGCCCGGTGATCGTCGCCTGAATGCGTTGCTGGAACTTGCCGTGCCCCAACTGCACGAGCGACTGTCCGTTCAACCGCATCCACGGGATGCCGCGACGTTCGGCGGCGTGCACGAGTGACGCGGTACTCGGCCCCAGCGCGCGACGCTGCGCGAAGCGGATGAAGGTGTCTCGCTCACGCGTCCAGTCCCAATCGTCAGGCACGATTCCGGACGGCTGCGCCTCGGCTGGGAGCAACGCGGCCACGAGGCGCATCGCGAGTTCGCCCGCCTCGAGTCCTTCATCGCGCTGCTCGTACTCGTAGACGACGTGATACACGCCGTCAGGTCCGGCGCCGCGAGTCTTTCCGAATGTCACGGGAATGCCGGCGATGTTTTGCAGCTCAATCGCGACATGCTCGAGCACGTGCCCAAGCCAGGTGCCTTCATCCTCAGTCATGCGGCGGATAAAGCCGCCCGGCTCTCCGTACGAGCAGCCATGCTCGCGCAATCCAGGCAGGGCAGCGACGAGGCCATCTATAAAAGGGGTGCCGAGCCGACTCGTGGGCCATTGCTCCAGCGCGCCCAAGTCGAGCGTCAGCCGGATGACGGGGAAGTGCGCGTAGAGCGAGGGGCCAACATAGACCGACCGTTCGAGAATCCGCATGGCCTGAAGGTCGCTCTAACTCTTGCTGACCGCGAGGGTCCCCGCCGAGGCATGCCGTGTGTGGAGGTTAAACGTCGTCCCCCGGATCAGCACGTGCATGGTCAGGCCGAGCATCGCGACGGGGTCATCGGACTCGGCCCGGTCCATGGACGAGAACTTGAGCTTCGACGAATCCACGATGGTGAGAGTGCCGCTCCCCTCGATTTCGACCGTCTGGTCTGGGGCGATGAAGGCGGCGGTGTCCTCGTCGAGGCCCAGCCCAATCAGGAATGGGTTGAAGGCCAACGCGGTGATGAGACGCCCCAGCCGACCGCGCTGCGTGAAGTGCTGATCAATCACCACGCGGTTCGTGAGGCCGAGTCCCGGGGCGAGGGTCACGGAGCCAGCATGCGGCGTCCGGTTGTCGTCGCCAAAGGCAATCATGTGCTCGCTGAGGAAGCTGGCGCCCGCGCTGGTGCCGGCCACGTGCCCACCATTCGCATTGTGCTCGCGCAGGGCCTTCGCCACGGCGGTTCCGCCAATAGTCGTCGCGAGGCGCATCTGGTTGCCCCCCGTGATAAAGACTCCGTCGCAGGCCTTGATGGACGCCACGCGGCTCGGTTCATCGCCGTCGCGGCGCGTGTCGAAGTCCATCACCTCGACTTCGGCGGCACCGAGGTCC
>JAYTDH010000354.1:0-3078 GCA_043736095.1 Gemmatimonas sp. | reverse complement strand
CCATGCGGAAGGTTCTTGATGTCCTGCGCCTGGTCTACGACCAGGATCGCAGCCAACGCGAGATCGCGCGCTGTCTCGCGCTCTCCCAGAGCACGGTGAACGAATACCTGCGCCGGTTCACGGCGAGCGGGCTGCCGTGGCCCCTGCCCAACGACGTCGATGAGGCGGCCCTCGACCAGCGCCTCTTCGCGTACACCGAGCGCCCCCCGATCCACGGGCGGGCCCAGCCCGATTGGGCCGTCGTGCATCAGGAACTGCGGCGCACGGGCGTCACGCTCCACCTGCTCTGGCTGGAGTACAAAGCGGGGGTCCCGGACGGGTATCAGTACACCCAGTTCTGCCACCACTACCACACCTGGGCCGCGCGGCTCGACCCGGTGCTCCGGCAGACGCACGCCCCGGGCGAACGGGTGTTTGTTGACTACGCCGGACCCACCATCTCGGTACTCGACCCGACGACCGGCGAGGACCGAGAGGCCCAACTGTTTGTCGCCGTGCTTGGCGCCAGCAACTTCTTCTACGCCGAAGCGACCTGGACGCAGACGCTCCCGGATTGGATCGCCTCGCACATCCGGATGCTGGAGTATTTCGGGGGAACGACCGCCCTCGTGGTGCCAGACAATTTGCGGAGCGGCGTCACGCGCGCCTGCTTCTACGAGCCCGAGGTCAATGCCACGTACGCCGACTGGGCCACGCATTACGACACGGTCATCTTGCCCACGCGCGTGGCCCGGCCGAGAGACAAGGCCAAGGTCGAATCGGGCGTGCAAATTGCCGAACGCTGGATTCTCGCGCCGCTCCGCGACTATCAGTTCACGTCGCTCGCCGAGCTGAACGGTGAGATCACCCGGCTCCGCGAGGCGCTCAACGACCGCCCGTTTCAGAAGCTCGACGGCACGCGCCGCTCGCTCTTCACCACGCTGGACGCCCCAGCCCTCCGGCCGCTTCCCCCCGAGCGCTATGAACTCGCGGAGTGGCTGACGGCCCGCGTGAACATCGACTATCACATCGCCGTCGACCGTCGCTTCTACAGCGTGCCGTATACCCTGGTGCGCGCCACAGTGCGCGTGCGCCTCACGACGACGATGATCGAAGTGCTGCACGAGGGGAGGCGCGTGGCCGTGCATGTGCGCAACGCCGGGGCCGCCGGCCGCGGGCGCTACACGACCGACCCTGCGCATCGGCCGAAGAGTCATCAGGCCCATCTCGACTGGCCTCCGTCGCGCCTGATCCGCTGGGGCGCAGAGATCGGGCCGCACACCACCGCCGTCGTCCAGCACATCCTCGCACACAAACCGCACCCCGAGCAGGGCTACCGGGCGTGCCTGGGGCTCTTCTCGCTCCGGCGACGCTACGACGCCGTACGGCTCGAGGCGGCGTGTGCGCGCGCCCATGCGACCGGGGCGATCAGCTACCGCTCGGTGAAGTCCATCCTCGTCGCGGGCCTCGATCAGCTCCCGTGCGAGGAGCCGCCGCCGCTCCGGCTCCCCGCCACGCACGACAACGTCCGCGGTCCCGCGTACTACCTCGCCCTCGCACCAGAGCTTCCCTTCGATCTTCCCCTCGATCTTCCTCTCGATCGTTCCCTCACGTCCGGACTCCCGTCATGCTAATGCAACAAACGATTGATCTCCTGCACACGCTCCGCCTCACCGGCATGGCCGCCGCGCTGGAGGAGCAGCGCGGCATCCCCGACATCGCGGGCCTCGCGTTCGACGACCGCTTTGCGCTCTTGCTGGAACGCGAGAAGCTCGCGCGCGACGATCGGCGCTTGACGCGATTGCTGCAGCTCGCGCGCTTTCGGCACGCGGCCTGTGTCGAGGATGTGAACTTCCGTGTCAAACGCGGGCTGGATCGCGCGCTCTTCCTCCGGCTCGCCAGCGGCGACTGGATCCGGCAGCATCAGGTCACCCTGATGACCGGTCCGACCGGAACAGGCAAGTCGTGGTTAGCCTGTGCGCTTGGGCAGGCCGCGTGCCGGCAGGGGTACCTCGTCCGCTATACGCGGATGCCGCGCCTGCTCAGCGACCTCTCCCTCGCGCGCACCGATGGCTCCTGGGGCAAACTGCTGCAACAGCTCGCGAAGACGAGCGTCCTCGTGTTGGACGATTGGGGGCTTACTCCCCTGGGGGACCGCGAGCGACGCGATCTCCTGGAGGTCATCGAGGATCGCACCGGGCGCGGGGCGACGCTCATTACGAGCCAAGTCCCCGTCGATCACTGGCATGACCTGATCGGCGACGCCACATTTGGCGATGCGATTCTGGACCGACTCGTCCATCACGCGCACCGCATCACCCTGACCGGAGGATCCTTGCGGAAGCTCCACGCCCTAACCGCCACCGCCAACGACCCCAGTTCCAGCACCGACTAACTGATCTCGCAGTGCCGCACGCACGTCATGATCGCCATCGTCCGAACTGGTGATCGCCATCGACCGAACTGCGTGATCGGCTTCGCCCGAACTACGTGATCGACATCGCCGAAATCCGCAGGCTGGCGGTTGGCGTCTTCGGAATACTTGTGAACAAGACGGAAATCGTGGCAAGCCTCGGCGGCGAACCCGTCGATACTTTGCTGGTCTCTCTCTTGTTCGCGAGCACGCTTTTCTGGTTCGCGAACTACGCGTACGCGAACTTCCAAGACGTCGATCTGCTCCCGACGGTGTTCTCGGACTCAGTTCCGCCCGCGGCGCCCCTGCTTGCAGTGCTTCTCATGTTCGCTACTGCTGTCGCCTTTGGTGTGATGTTGGCCTTTCCACACCACCTTCGTGCCTTTGTCACCATCGCAGCGCTCTTCGCTCTTGTCGATCTTGCGAGTGACGTGGCGGTCGTTACGGTGCTACTGAATGCTATTGTGCCGGGCAGAAAGCCATCCGACTTGCAGAGGGCGCACCTTGACTTCTACTTTCGGAACCCAACGCTTCTACGCGACATCCTTCTCCTGAACGTGTTCGTTGGATCTCTGTGCCTCATCGTATGGCTCCCGAGCCCGGCGACGCCTTCACTGCGGCGGCTAGGCTACATCGTTCTAAGCGTGACAATTGTCTGGGGAGAGGTGAGCATCACTAAGTGGCGC
>JAYTDH010000353.1:0-1580 GCA_043736095.1 Gemmatimonas sp. | reverse complement strand
GAGCAATTCTGACGGCGCGTCGATCCTCAGCGTGAACTCGCCGGGTAGCGACCGCGCGTGGTTCGGTGCCGGCCCTGCCGCGGAGTGGGAGCAGACGCTGGCGCAGCACACCTCCTGAGCGAACCTGCACGGCGCACATGCGCGCCTGCTGAGCGTCCGTTCCGCAAAGAGCCCTGAGTCTTGTACTCAGGGCTTTTTTTGCGTCTGACCGCTGGCGTTACTCGCGCTTTCCCGATAGCGTCCTCTCTCATAATGCTGCCGACTCCCCTGCCCACAGTCATTTTCCAGCGCATCGACGATGGTGCGGTGCTCTTTGCACCCGCCACCGAGGTGTATTTCGGGCTGAACGAGGTAGGCGCCAAGATCTGGCAGCTCCTTCCGCCAGCGTCGAAGTCGCTCGACGACCTCTGTGAGCGCCTGACGGCGGAGTATCCCCTGGTGGGTAACGACACCATCCGACATGACGTCATCGAACTCCTGGACCAGCTGACCGCCGAAGGCCTCGTGGCCCCGTCCGCAGCCGGGTCGGATGCCAAGCCGGTCTCGTAGCGGCATTTGGCACCGCGCGTCCTCGCGCGCTCGACAACTCGCGGCGCTCGACGCCCGCAGTCTCGCCGATCTCCTCGTAGCGCAGTGCGCCCTCCTGCGCGCGCAGTGGCAGATGCAGACGCATCCGATCGGCTCGCTCACGCGGCGCGCGTCCACAGGTGCGAGCCTCGGTGACACCGGCTTGCCTACGCCGCCGAACTCTCCACAAACTTTCGATTCCCACGCACTCGATCGCCACGCCGTGCGGGCCCGCACGATTGGCACCGCTGTGCGCCGCGCGGCCGACTTCGGGCTCTTCCGCCCCTTCTGCCTCGTGCGAGCGCTCGCCATCCGCGCCCTGCTCGAGCGCGAGGGAATCCGCGGGAGCGAGATCCGCATCGGCGTGCGACGCATCAAGGGGGAGTTCGCCGCACATGCCTGGGTGCGCTTTCACTCCGAAGTGCTCGGCGACAACCCGCGACACGTCGCGACGTTCACTGAGGTGGACGATATTCGCGTCCTTGGGCGGTCGTGAGTGCGGTTGCCGTGGTCGCCGGCGCGCGCGGGGCGCCGCATGCTGCGCTCGCCACGCAGATGCTCGCCGCGATGCCCCGCCGCGGTGACACGAGCCTCGCGCAGCTCGGCGGGAACGACATCTGCGCGCTCGCCGCTTCGGCGTTCGCGTGGGAGTCAGCCGCCGGCGTTGCTACTGTAGGCAGCATCACCGTCTGCGCCGACGCCACGCTCTACTATCGCAACGATCTCGCACGCCGCGCACTCGGCCGCTCGGTGCGCCCTGAGGAATCAGCCGCGCAGTTGATTGCCCACCTCTGGCTGGCGCGGGGCGCTGCGGGACTCGAGTTCCTCGAAGGGGATTTTGCGTTTGTCGTCTGGGATGCCGCGGCGGCCACGCTCACCGCCGCGCGCGACTTCGGGGGCAAGCGCTCGCTCTTCTACAGCTGGCACGGCGGCACACTCCGAATCGCCACCACCGTGGGCGGAATCCTCGCCGATCCCGCGGTGCCGCGCACGATTGATCTTGCCACGGTCAC
>JAYTDH010000352.1:0-8438 GCA_043736095.1 Gemmatimonas sp. | reverse complement strand
AGCACCTACTTGTTCTACCTCGATCCCTGGTCGCGCGAAGGGGTTGTGGAAACGCTCCGCCTCCGACCACACCTCGCCAAGTCGCGCATCGCCGCCGAGAGTGCGCTCGTCTACATCGCCCAAGCGCGCACGCAGTCGCATATCCGCGAGCAGAGTGCCATCGACGCCATGGAACTCGGTGCGCGCCGCATCGACTGGCTCGCGATGAAGTTCCAGATCGCCGACGAAATCGCTCAGCTCGTCTTCGGGCTCCAGACGCCCGGCATGACAATCACCTGGAAGGAACTCGCCGAGCTCACCGGCATCAACGGCAAGCTGCAGGACATGCGCGATGGCTACGTGCTCACGCGCGAGTTGTTCGAGCGCTCCTATCGCGCGGAAAATCGCCCCTACTGGATGCACAACGTCCTCGCGCGCCACGATGCAGAGATCAACACTTGGGTTCTGCGCATCAACGCGATGGATCAGGCCCGCCGCCGATTCACTCGGGAGCGGAAGGTGCCGACTCCTGAGGAGCTGGGAGTGCCAGCAGGATTAGCGATCCCGCCGGCGACCGGCGGACGCTGAGCATCGCCGGGACGGCGCCAAGCGTGGTGGTGCGCGATACCTGGATTGATGAGGACGAGAACATCGGCGAAGCACTCCGGCACAGTTTCAAGTGAAGGGGAATCTCCCCCTCCCAGTCACGACAACCCGCCCCGCCGCTTCCCCTCGCTCTTCCCCCTCGCTCTTTCCCCTCGCCCCTTCCCCCTTCCCCTCCCCCTTCTCTTTCCCTTTCTGTATGCCAACGCCCTCCCCACGCTAGCCGTAGCATAGAGTCGACCCCGCTCCACCTCTCACCCCCGCTTCATATGATGAAGACCAGATTCCTCAGCGCCCTCAGCGCTGTCGCCCTCGCAACGTCTGCCATGGCGACGTCCGTATTCACGCCCACACCACTGACCGCGCAGACCGTCGACACCACACTCATCGCCGGCCTCCGCTGGCGCAGCGTCGGTCCCGCCAACATGTCCGGCCGCATCGCCGACATCGAAGGCCTCCCCTCGCCCAGCCGCACCTTCTTCGTCGCGGCCGCGGGCGGTGGTGTGTGGAAATCCACTAATGGTGGCGCAACGTACCGCCCAGTGTTCGACACCTACGGCGTTCCCTCGACGGGCGACATCGCGATTGCGCCGAGCGACACGAATGTCGTGTACCTCGGCACCGGCGAGCCCAACTCGCGCAACTCGATCTCCCCAGGCGGCGGCGTCTATAAGTCGGTCGATGGCGGGCTCTCCTGGCAGTACATGGGCCTCAAGGAATCGGAGCACATCGGACGCATCATCGTGCATCCGACCAATCCGAATGTCGCGTGGGTTGCCGCACTCGGCGCCGCGTGGCGCTCCAACAAGGAGCGCGGTCTCTACAAGACAACCGATGGCGGCACGACCTGGCGCCTGACGAAGTTCATCAACGACTCCACGGGCTTCGTGGACATCGACATGGATCCGCGCGATCCCAACATGCTCTATGCCGTGAGCTATCAGCGCATCCGCGGCCCGTACTTCATGCGCTCCGGTGGCAACGGCTCCGCGCTCTGGCGTTCTACCGATGGCGGTGAGACCTGGACCGAAGTCACCGGTGGTGGCTTCCCGGCCACGATGAAGGGCCGCATCGAAGTCGCAATCGCGCCCTCGAATGGCGACGTCGTGTACGCAATGGTTGAAGCCGACACGGCCGCCAACCCGCGCCCGGCGGCCGGCTCGCGTCAGGCCAAGAGCCCGAGCGGACTCTATCGCTCCGCCGATGGCGGCAAGACCTGGGAGAAGACGGCCGACGACAACGTGCGTCCGTTCTACTACAGCCAGGTGCGTGTGCATCCCACCAATCCGAATCGGGTCTGGTTCTCGTCCACGCCGGTGAAGGTCTCCGATGAGGGCGGCAAGAATGCGCGCAACGCGACGGTCGGCCTTCACGTCGATCATCACGCGATGTGGATCGACCCCACCGACCCCTCGCATCACATCGTCGGCAACGACGGTGGTATCGGCATCACCTGGGATAACGGCGGCAACTACATCTTCCCGAACAGCTTCGCAATCGGCCAGTTCTACAATGTGTCGTTCGACATGGCCGTCCCCTACCGCGTCTGCGGTGGCTTGCAGGACAACGGCTCGTGGTGCGGCCCGTCGCGTCGTCGTCAGGGCCCCATCACCAACGCGATGTGGTTCACGTACAACGGTGGCGACGGCTTCGTGACGCAGCAGGACCAGACCAACCCCGACCTCATCTACGGGGAGTCGCAGGGTGGCAACATCGGCCGCTATCAGGTGTCGGCCGGCCAGCGCACCGCCTTCCGCAAGCCCGATTACCGCGCCCAGTACATGGTGTGGGAAGACAGCATCATGAGCATCCGTGGCGATACCGCTCGCGCGGAGACCCCAGCGATGCGCCGCATGATCGCGGAGTTGCGCACGCAGCAGAAGAAGGATTCCACAGACACCACGCTCCGTTGGAACTGGAACACTCCCTTCTTCCTCTCGCCACACAATCAGTCGGTCGTCTACATGGGCTCGAATCGCGTGATGAAGTCCGTCGCGCGCGGCGACAACATGTTTGCGATCTCGCCTGACCTCTCGTACAACGATCAGCAGAAGCTCTACATCTCGCTCCGCACAACGGGCGGTGTCACCAAGGATACGACCGGCGCCGAGACCTTCGGCACGATCGTCTCGCTCAACGAGTCCCCGTTGAAGGTCGGCATGCTGTTCGCCGGCACCGACGACGGCCGCGTCTGGATGACGGCCAATGACGGTGGCCAGTGGACCGAACTCACGTCGCGCATCAGCGGCGTGCCGAGCGGCACGTACGTCTCACGCATCGAGCCGTCGGCGCACAACGCCGATCGCTTCTATGTGACGTTCGACAATCATCGTCGTGGCGACTTCACGCCGTACGCGTATGTCACGG
The DNA here is from genome assembly GCA_043736095.1 of Gemmatimonas sp. Lineage (GTDB taxonomy): Bacteria > Gemmatimonadota > Gemmatimonadetes > Gemmatimonadales > Gemmatimonadaceae > Pseudogemmatithrix. The sequence goes on along the minus strand of JAYTDH010000352.1, from coordinate 5,489 downwards.
ATGATGCCGGGCGCACCTTCCGTTCAATCGCCGGTGGCTTGCCGCGTGGCGCTGCAGATTTCGTGCACGTGCTGCGCGAGGATCTCCGGAATTCCGACCTGCTCTTCGTCGGCACGGATGTTGGGGCGTATGTCTCTGGTGATCGCGGCGTGACCTGGCAGAAGTTCATGACTGGGTTGCCGAACGTGCCAGTCCATGATCTTCGTATTCACCCGCGCGACGCCGAGTTGATTGCCGCCACGCATGGTCGGGCAATCTGGATCGTCGACATCGCGCCGCTGCAGCAGCTCAAGAGCATCGTGGCCGATGCACCGGCCACGCTCTTCGCGCCGCGCACGGGCTATCAGTGGGGCGACCCGCCGTCCGAGGGCCAGTCCACTGGCCAGCTGACGTTCTCGAGCCCGAGCCCGCAGTATGGCGCAGATATCTGGTATCGTCTCACGAAGAGCGTCGGCCCGGTCCGCGTGCTCGTGCAGGACGCGAAGGGTGACACGCTCCAGACGCTCACGGGCCCAGGACTTCCGGGGCTCAACAAGGTGACCTGGGGCTACAATGGTCGCCAGGCCCCGCGTGCCGCACTCCGCGGCGCAGCGCTCCGCGACTCCATCCTGCAGTCGCGCAAGATGAAGATCGCGCTCGACTCGATCGAAGCGGCTGGCAATGTGCCGAAGCCGGCCCTTGATATGATCCGTCGCTCACTCGAAGGAGGCGCGACAGGCATGCAGAACATCGCGCGTGCCTTCGGCTTTGGTGGTGGCGGTGGCGGTGGTGGCCAGCAGCCCGGCCGCTGGGTGGAGCGTCCGGCCGAGTCGTCGCCGGCTGGTGGTGGCCGCGGTGGTGCTGGTGGCGCTGGTGGCGCTGGTGGCGCTGGTGGTCCTGGCGGCGCGGCCGGTGGTATGGCCGCGATGATGGGAATGGATCAGAATGAGCTCTTCGGCATCATGCGCGCGACCGGCGCGATGGGCGGCGGCGGTGGCGGCGGTCTCTTCGGTGGTGGCGTGCCGATCGCTGAGACGGGCGACTATCTCGTCTCCATGACCATCGATGGCCAGACGTATCGCCAGACGCTGCGCGTTGAGCGCACGGTTGGCGGTGCTGGCAGCGGCTTACCGTTCGAGCTCGAGGACATGATGAAGCAGTACGAGCGCTGGATGCGGACGCAGCGCTGATTCACCACGAAGGCACGAAGGGCTCCGATGCAGAGATTGCATCGGAGCCCTTCGAGTTTTCGCTTCGTATTTGAAGTGCTCCGTGCCTCTGTGCCTCCGTGGTGACCGCCGTTAGCGGTTCACGCGCAACACGACCGGAGCTGACTCGATCGACGCGCGATCCACCGCGCGCACCGAGAGTCGGTCCGTATACGAAGGGATCGACATCTCCCGCACCGTCCCGCGCAGCACGGTGCTCTCCCACGTCCCGTCGGTGCGACGCGTTTGGATGAGCCACCAATGCGGTGACTCGGCCCCTGATGGTGAAACACGCGCGGAGAAGGCACCCGCGGCGCTCCGCACCAACTCCACCGCTGGCTCTCCCTGACGCGTCACGCGGAGCCACGGCGAGGCCGGCACCAACGCCTGCTCGAAGTACACATCCCGCCCAAGCCGCGTGGCGAGCGAATCGCGATCCTCGAGAAATACGCGCGCCGAAAAGTGCACATTGCCGGTCGCACCCGCATCAGCGCGCGTCGCACGGATCTGATGTTCGATCTCGTCCGACCTCCACGCCGTCCGCGACGACTCGCCCACCTTGCTCGTGTAATTCCCCGGCCAGAGATGTCGATTGAACGTATTCTGCTCCGCCCACCAGCGCAGCAAGAGCGGGTACTCCTGCCCGCGCTGCGCGATTGGCCAGTAGAGTTGCGGCGAGAAGTAGTCGAGCCACCCTTCCTGCAACCACTTCCGCGCGTCGGCGTAGAGTCCGCTGTAGGCGTCAAATCCTGTCACAGTCGCCGGATATCCGGGACGCCAGATGCCGAACGGACTCACGCCGAACTTCACCCACGGTTTCACTTCGTGGATGCTCCGATACAGCTCCTGCACGAGCGTGTTCACATTCTCCCGACGCCAGTCATCAATCGGCAGCGTGCCGCCACCCATCTGGTAGCGTCGGTACGTCGCGGCATCGGGGAAGGAAATCGGCCGTCCGCGACGATCATTCTCGCGATACGGATAGAAGTAATCATCGATGTGCACGCCGTCGATATCGTAGCGCTGCACGACATCGAGGATTACGCGGATGGTGTGCTGGCGTACCGCGGCCTCACCGGGATCCATCCATTCCTGGCGCCCGTACACACGAACCAGGTTTGGTCGCGCGAGCGCCATGTGACGCGGCGCGTAGTTGCTCTTGCTCGACGTGTGCTTGGCGCGATACGGATTGAACCACGCGTGCAGTTCGAGGCCGCGCTTGTGTGCTTCATCGACCGCAAACTTGAGCGGATCCCACCACGGACGCGGCGCGACGCCCTGCGTCCCCGTGAGATACTCACTCCACGGCTCTAACTCGGAGGCGTAAATCGCGTCACCAGCCGGACGCACTTGCAGGAGCACCGCATTGAGTCCACTCGACTTCGCGCGATCAAAGAGAGCAATCAGTTCTCGCCGCGCTAAATCAGGCGCGAGCCCGGGGCGCGACGGCCAGTCGATATTCCCCACCGCGGCGATCCACAACCCACGGAACTCGCGCGCGACTGGCGGCGGCACACAGGTTGGATCCACTCCGAGGCAGGGCTCGGCGAGCGGGGCGGCCAGCGGGGCGGCCAGCGGGGCGGCCAGCGGTGCGACCCGCACGACCCGCGTATCGCGCCCATCGCGCGAAACATCTGCGACGAGGGCACCAGTTGGACCCTGCGCATGCGCGGCCCGCGCCGTTGAGAGCACGGCGAGGAGAGAGCACACCAGCAGAGTGGAACGCTTCATTGCACCACGTACGTGAGATTGCCGCTGGAATGCGTCGAGCAGACACCGCCGTAGGTGCCGGGATACGCGATTGTGTAGTCTGTCGTCCTCCCGGCGTCGGCCCCGAAGAGCGCGAGCTGATGCCGGACACTGTCTGCGTTCACCACGCGCACCATCGTGCTCCGTCCGCGTGCCTTCACGAACAGCGTCTCGGGCAGCGCGGCACCATCTACCGTCGCTATACCCCCCGGCGCGATCTCGATCACGACCGACGGGCGCGGCCAAGTCCACCAGGTGAGGGAGGCCATCACAAAGACGACCAGCCCCACCACAAGGCCACGCCTGAACTTACGGCTGCCGGACACCAGCACGCACCCTCAGGGTCGCCCCCGATACAAAAGTCAACGTCGCCGTTACCGTGTCGCCCACCACCAGTGGGCCCTGTAACCCGGTGAGCATCACATGGGCACCCAGCGGACGGAACGACACGCTGTCCATCGCCGGCACCGGCAACGCTCTCACCTCCGACATATGCATCATTCCATCACGCTGCGTCGAGACATGGAGATTCGCCGCTGCAGCCTCGGTCGTCACCACGCCATTGAGCGTGTCCGCGACTGCACCATCGTTTGCCAAAGTGAAGTACATCGCGGTCATTGCGCCACTGTCCGCCGATCGCGCCCACGCATTCTGGACTCTGAGCGCGCTCGTGACCGCCTCGGGCTCGGCCTCCTTCGCCGTACACGCACCGATTGCCAGCACCGACACAATCAGCATCGACGTGATCCGCATCGAGCTGATCCGCCGCGCTTTACAGCAGTCTCCGGAGATCCTTTGCCAAATCTTCACCACTTACTCCCGGTTCGTAGAGGAAGCGCAACCGCCCGTCGCGATCTACCACGAAGGTGTACGCTGGGTGCGCGACCGTGTAGTTCTGCTCGCGCGTGTCCCCTTCGGGATACGCGGCGATCCCCCACGCCTGTTTGAGCGCCTCGAGTTCGGCCGTTGTTCCCGTCACGCCGAGGAATGCGGGATCGAACTGCTGCGCATACGTGAACGCGAGTTCCGGAGTGTCGCGATCCGGATCCATGCTCACAAATACCCATGCCACCTGCGCCGCGTCCTCCCCCAACGCTCGACGCGCGCGTGCCCAATCACTCAGCGTGGTTGGACACACATCGGGACAGTGTGTGTAGCCGAAGTACACCAGCACGACTTTCTTCTGCTGTGACGCGAGATCGAATCGCGTGCCATTAAATGCCGTGAACACGAGCGGCGGGGCGGCCTCAGCGTCGCTGATCTCCACGCCGCGCATCGGTTCGCCGCAGGCTGCCACGCTCAATACGCTCAGTAGGCTCAATACACTCAGCACAGTAAAAACACTGAGCGCGCCGAGCCATTGAGCCAGAGCGCGTGGCAGTGGCACGAACGCACTGACCTCCCGCTGGTACTGCCGATACAACTCCCCCCGTGACTGCACCGCATGCGCTTCCGTGGCCGCGATTCCTGTCACGCGCGTCAGGAAATACAACATCAGCATCGGCGCGATCAATCCGAGCCAGCCCCACGGCGACGCCAGGCCGAGCAGGGCGAAGCCGCACCAGACCGTCCAGTCGAAGAAATAGTTCGGGTGCCGCGACCAACCCCAGAGCCCGATACGACAGACCTTCCCCTTGTTCGACGCGTTGCCCTTGAACTGGCGCAGCTGATAGTCCGCCGTCGCCTCACCAAGCATTCCGAGCGCCGCAATCGCCGCACCGATCCACGAGAGCATGGCAATCCGCGGCGTCTGATCGACTGCCGCGAAAAGGAACGAGAGCGCGAGCACCACATCCAGCACGCCCTGCCCCACAAAAAGCGTGAAGAACTTCGCCGCGAGATTCCCGCCCCATCGCGCGCGCATCTCTCCATACCGCGGATCCTCCGGCTCAGCCATCACGCGTGTGGCAAGATGCGTCGCGAGCCGCACGCTCCACACGCCCACAACCACCGCCACCAACAGCCGCCGTGGCGCGTACCCAGTGCCGAGCACGCCATAGAGCGCCGCCAACACGCCAAGCGTCGCCGCCCACCCCACATCAACCCAACTCGCGTTGGCGGTCGCGACATGCACCCGCCACATCGCCAGCATAATCAGCGTCGCCGCGAGGAGTCCGAGCGCCGCCAGCGGAAGGGCTTCAGCCCACGTGTTGTGCATAGACTCACACTAACACAGCGCCGCGCTGGCGACGACGCCCGCGCGCGCCGCGCGTTCCCGCCACGCACCAGACCCTTCGTGCCCTCGTGGTGCCTGCCCTTGCACCTGTCACACCGCTATACTACCATTTAGTTATATATGACCCCATTAGCCGCCGTCCTCGCCCTGCTCGTCGGGCTCACACTCGGCCTCCTCGGTGGCGGCGGATCCATCCTCACCGTCCCCGTCATCGTCTTCACCCTCGGCGTCCCCGCCAAGACGGCCATCGTCATGAGCCTTCCTATAGTAGGGGGCGCTGCATTGGTCGGAGTCGTCCGCCACTGGCGACTCGGGAATGTTGATCTCCGAGTCGCCATCCCCTTTGGCGTTGCCGCGATGATCGGCGCCTTCGGCGG
>JAYTDH010000351.1:0-2427 GCA_043736095.1 Gemmatimonas sp. | reverse complement strand
CGCGCCTATTTCCGCGTCGCACTTATTTGGACGACGTGCCTATTTCCGCGTCGCGCTTACTTGGGCGTCGCGCCCGGACGGGCGGGAATCGGGCGACGTGCCGTCGCGATGCCCGCGACGGGCGTGGGTGTCTGCCAGCCGGCGGAACTCGCCGCGGGCTCGACGCGGGCGCGACGACTGCGCCCAGTACCAGCGCGCGAGAGCAGCGCGCCGCCGAGTCCAGCAGTCGCCGCGACCCAGGTGATACCGATCGCGAACGCGCGGGCGAGAAGCGACATGGTGCCGGTCCCCTGCATCGCCGCGGCAATCACCCACGGTGCCATCAGTAGGACGATGCCAGGAATCAGCGCGCGGATCATGCCGGCTCGCGCCTCGTGTGCGGCACTGCGCATTACGACATGCCCGAGCATCAGTGCCATCGCGAGCCAGCCGAGCGTGACGAGGCCGGCAAAGGCGACTGGCGCGGCGACGAGCACGAACGGCACGAGCAAGATGCCGATCACCGTCACACACATCGCAACGATGACGATGATGAGGAGCGGGAGAAAGCCCAGTTGCCCAGCGAGCCCGACCAAGAAAGCCCTCCCGAAGTTCTGCTCGAGGAGTCGCGCGGTGGCGTCGAGATTGCGCGAGGCGCTCACCAGCGCGACGAGTCCGACGGTGAGGAGCATCGCAAGCCAACCGGCCGAAAGCCGCAGCGCATCGCCGCGCGACATCGCGGCGGCCTGAGCTCGCGGGACTGCAGCGAACGGATTCGCACGTAGTTGGCCGCGCACGCGGCCCCCCTCGACAATCACCCGGCCCCGCCACGCCGTGGCGCCGCCGCGAATCTCCGCGCCATCGCGTACCGTCACATCACCAAAGATCGTGGTGACATCGCCAAGCACCGCGCCGTGAATGTCGGCGTTGCCTCGGAGGACGAGAAGCGGACCGCGAATCGTATCGCCGAACGCCACGGTGTGATTGCCGCGCACGACCTTGCCGTTCACGGCGAGCCGGCCTTCATCGAGACTCAGCGCGCGCAACACCTCGGCAGTCGAGTCAGCTGGGACGGCAACAGTGCTCACCTGCGCTTGCGCCGCGACCGCAGCGACGGCCGAGGCAGCCGCTACAGTAAACGTCGCCGTCACCGTCGCACCGAGCGCGGCGCGTGCGACCGCGGCGCGCACGAACGAAAAGAGCTGACGCATGGTCAGCTCCGCGTGGCGCGAGCAGCGTCGGCGAGTCGGCGAAAGGCCATGACCGCGCCGAGTGCCGTGATGGTAAGCGCCGCCGCACCGAGGGCGAGCCCGCTGGCATCGCCGCTCGCGGTGATCAACTCGCGTGCCGATGCGGCGAGCCCGGTCCAGATCCCCTTTGACCCCTGATCGACCGCCACACCATAGCTCCAGCCGAGGAGGTCGGCGCGGAAGGCAAGCCAGAGTGCGCTGCCGGAGATGGTAGTGGCAACGAGTCCCGCGCCGGCGACCGCGAGCACCCGAAGGCCGGTGCTTTGTGGCACAAGAGCGCGGGCCTGCTCGGCGAGGGCAACGTGCCAGGGTTCGATGACCTGCACCTCTGTCATAATGCGATCGGCGAAGCCGTGGCGCGGGACGAAGTGGGGCAGGGTATCGAGCCGAGTGGCGACGGCGCGCAGTGCATCGAGCTGCGTACGGCAATCGTCACAGGCATCGACATGGGCGCGCAGGGGCGCCATGCCGAAGCCGACGTCGCCGTCGACGAGCAGATCGAGCTCTTGAGGAAGTAGGTGGCGGTGGTGCATTGAGTTGGGTCTCCTGCGCGCCTTACGGGTGGGGTACACGGCGGGTTTCAGCGGACTTCGGGGAAGCGGAGGGCGGGCGGTCGAAACGAAGGTTCGGCATATATTCGGGGCCATTCGCCCCTCATCCCTCATCCTCGCCCCTCGCCCTTCGCCCTTCGCTCTTCGTTCTTCGTTCTTCGTTCTTCGTTCTTCGTTCTTCGCTCCTCGCTCCTCGCTCCTCGCTCCTCGCTCCTCGCTCATTCCCGCAAGTGCTCCAAAGCCTCTCGAAGCTGATGCCGCGCCCGGTGGATGTACGTCTTCACCGTCCCAAGCGGCAGATCAAGCGTTGCGGCAATCTCCTCGTAGGAGCGGCCTTCGACATGCCGGAGCATGATGCAGTTGCGGTATTCAGGCCGGAGCGAGCCAATCGCCTTCTCAATCGACTCGCCCAGTTCTCGACTGGCGAGCTCATCCAGCGGCGACTCGGCCGGGTCGGAGAGCTCGAACGAGCTGGCCGCGGCCTCGGCGGCCGTCGTCGCGTAGGCGGAGCCATCGATCGAGATCGTGTCGAGCTGCCGGCGGCGCAGATGATCAATCGCGACGTTATTCGCGATCTTGAAGAGCCAGCTCGAGAACTTGAACTCGGGCCGGTATTTGTCGAGGTGGTTGAGGACCTTGATGAACGA
>JAYTDH010000350.1:0-2522 GCA_043736095.1 Gemmatimonas sp. | reverse complement strand
TGTCCGGCAATCATCGCGCGCTCAATTCCCAGTGCATCCATGGTCTCGAGCACGACGGCGGCGAAGCGTTCGATCGTGTACGCGCCGAGCGACTCGGGGGCCTCGGAGAGTCCATGCCCTGGGAGATCGAGCGCAACCACGCGATGCCCCGCTGCGGCGAGAGGCAGGATGTTGTGACGCCAGAGATACGCGCTCACCGCCCACCCATGAACGAGCACGATTGGCGGGCCGTCAACTGGCCCCGCCTCGAGCACGCGCAAGGTGAGTCCCGATTTCACCGTCACGCGCCGAGTGATGATCCCCGCGACTCCGGCGGGAAACCACTCGGCCGCAGGGAGCCGGCCGCTCACGCCAAGACTCAAATCAGCGTGACGGGACGTCCCGACAGCCGAGCGATCAGGCCGATACGGAAAGTCACGTCGGACCAGCGCTCCTCACCGGTGTGCGGGACTTCGAGCGGGAAGATCGGCCACACATATGGATCGCTGCTCTTGGGCATGGCGAGTCCCTTGTGCGGGTGCCAGACGCCGTCGCGCCCACAGTCGTCGATAAAGCGTTCGTACATCTTCGTCCAGTGCGCGCTCCGGCGCAGGAAACCCAGGCGCGCAATCAGGTCGAGCCACGCCAACGCCTTGGGGACATCGTCCTCAACAGCGTTGCGATGCGGGAGATGGTCGCCGAGCACGGCGTAGGGCACGGGGAGCAACTGCGTGCCGATCTGCTGGATCGATTCCTGACGTGGGAGCGGACGGGAGAGATACGCATAGAGTAGCTCCATCGCCTCGTAGTGCTCGCTCTGGAAGAGCGGCATGTGGGCGATGAGATGCAGCGCGTAGATCGACGGCGGGAAGGCCTCGGGATGCAGCACCTGTCGGTTGCCGATGCGGACCCACGGCTTTTCCGCGAGCGGCGAGTGCAGGAACTCCTGAATGCGCTCGATCGTGCGGCGGGCGAGACCGCGCAGACGCGGATCGCTTTCAAAGCCCGCTTGCGCAAGCGTCGCGCCAGCGGCCTCGCGCAGGAGCTGACGCTGCCCGCGCAAAAACTCGTCCTCGTGCTTGCCCTTCGTCGGACGGAGTTCCCAGAGCTGGGCCGGATCATTGTCCTCGGCGAGCAAGCGGAAGAGCAGTCGCTTGGAATGCACGATGGGCGACGAGTCACGATCCCAGCCGTATTCGAGCAGTCGGCGGATCGCGGGGATCGTGCCGACGCCCTCGAAGTGCTCGGACCGCGACGAGGGAATCGACAGCATGGAGCCGTTCCAGACGCCGTGCACATCGGCCTGAATGGCGAGCTCAAGGGCTGGCCGATGGGCCAGCGGGAGCATCGAGAGCCCGGGGCTGCCGGCGACGCTGAGTCTCGCTACCTCGTTGATGGCGCGATACTGAATCGGTGGTGCCGCATGATTCAGGAGCCATTCGAGCGGAAACGGGACTTCCGCCTGAGGGGGCGGCGGGGCGGCAAATATCGAGGTCGGAGTAACGATTGGGATTGTCAAGCGTAGACCGAGGCTAACCTGTTGGGAGACAACGCGATGAAACCCGAACGGTTTCTCCGCGCGCATTTGGTGACATAAGGATACCATTTTTCCCAGAAAGCACCAGATTCCCCAGATGCGAGGTGAATTCGTTGATGTCGGCGGGACGAGGCTCTACTACTACGCCGCCGGCACCCGCGGTGCAGGAGATCCGGTCGTCCTGATCCACGGATTCCCCACCTCAAGCCGACTCTGGCAAAGTGTCACCCGCGACTTCACGCCGGGACACCGCCTGGTCATTGTCGACCTTCCCGGCTACGGGCGGAGCGATCCACCGACGCCGGCCCGCACGAGTTGCGGAGCGCACGCCGCAGCAATCCTCGCGCTGCTCGATAATCTCGGAATCGCCAAGGCTGTAATCGTCGGTCACGGGCTCGGTGGTGGCGTTGCGCAGGCCTTTGCTATCCAGTGGCCGGACCGCGTCTCGGGGCTCGCGCTCATCGGCAGCGCTGGCTTCGGTGTGAAGCCACGTGGCATGGCGCGAATGGCGCGGGCGATCGGCCCACTCGCGCGCCTCACTCCTCCCGCCCTCCTCGCGGGCCTCGTGCACGGCTCGGTCCGGCGCGGCTTTGAGGACCCCGAGCGGAGTCGCCTCACACTCGACACCTGCCTCCGACACTTCACGACCTCGGCCGGGCGAGATGCGCTCGCCGCGAATCTGCGCGCACTGGGCACGTGCGACACGAGTGCGTGGTCCAAGCGACTCGGTGAGATCACCGCACCGACCATCGTGCTCTGGGGTGTAGACGATCCGTTTTACCCCGCCTCACTCGGCCAACGCATCGCCGATGCGATCCCTGGCGCGACCTTCGAGCTCATTCAGGGCGCCGCGCACTTCGTCCCAGAAGACCAACCGGACCGCGTGCGCCGCGCGCTCGGCGCGCTATTCCTTTCGTGATTCGTCTACGGCCTCGGCCACACGCTCCACGTCGCGCGAGAGCGCACGCATCTCCGCCGTGAGCGAGGCATCGTCTGCGAGCCGCGC
>JAYTDH010000349.1:0-6735 GCA_043736095.1 Gemmatimonas sp. | reverse complement strand
GGAGCCGGTGCGGGAGCCGGTGCGGGAGCGGCTGCGGCAACGGGCGAGGGAGCCGCGGGGCGAGCCGGTGCCGGTGCGGCAACTGCGGCAGGCGCCGGGGCAGCCGCCGAGACTGGCGCCGGGGCGGCCACTGGAGCGAGCGCGGGCGTGGGAGCGGCCGCTGGCGTGGTCGGAAGGGTCGCCGCCCCCTCAGGGCCCGGTGGAGCAACCGGATCGACCGGCGCCGGCGGCGCCGCGGACGGCGCGGCCTTCGCCATATCGGCGTAGAACCGGAATTCGTCCGTCCCCATCTTGATCACGTCGCCGCGGCCGAGGAGCTGGGTGCCCTGAATCCGTGTGCCGTTCACCCAGACACCATTCGTGCTGAGATCCGTGAGCACATAGCCACTGCTCGCCGGCGCGATGCTCGCGTGCTTGCGGGAGACCTCGTTCGAGGCGAGTACGATGTCGTTGCCGACCTCGCGTCCGAAGCTCGCCCCCGCGTCCGACACCGGATACTCGCGGCCGTCTACGAGGGAAACCAATCGTCCGCCGGTCGCCGTAGTCGGCTTCTTCGGCGAGGACATCGGCTTGCCCGAGGCGATCAGCGCGGCGACATCTGCGGCGCTGACGAATTGCGTGCTCCCCTCTTTCTGGTCGTCGGCGAGCCGGAGCTCGTGGCCCGCCATCTCGATGCGATCCCCGTGGAGGATCGGGCTCGGCTCATTCCCGAGCTGGACTCCATTCACCATCACGAGCGAGTCCGGCGCGCCCTTCCGGATCACTACACCCTTGGCTGAGACCGACACGACCGCACGTATCGCTGGATCACCACTGGGCAAACGAACGTCCGCGCCTTCGAAGGCGCCAACGGTCGCATCGCCCGTGGGGAGCGGGAATTGCTGGTCCTGTAGCTGTAGATAGGGCATCCGAGGGGAAAAGTTACGAGAGGGCGAGAGGGTCGGCAAGCGCGCCGTCACATCGTTCACGACGCGGCGGCGAGCTCCCCCACTTGCAATCGGTACAGGCGCGCATACAGCCCGTCGGCCGCCAGCAGCGCGCGGTGCGTCCCGCGCTCGCGGATCTCCCCGTGGTGCATCACCAAAATCTCCGTCGCCCGCGTGATGGTCGAGAGGCGATGCGCGACCGCGATCGTCGTGCGGCCCCGCATCAGGACGTCGAGGCCTCGCTGGATTTCCGCCTCGATCTCGCTGTCCACGGCGCTCGTCGCCTCGTCGAGCAGCAGGAGCGCTGGGTCGGCCGCAATCGCGCGGGCGAAGCTCAGGAGCTGCCGTTCGCCGACGCTCACCGACGTCCCACGCTCACCGAGCCGGTGACGGTAGCCGTCCGGTAGCCGAGCAATCACACGATCGGCGCCGACCCGTGCCGCGGCACTCGCGACCTCGGCGTCGCTGAGCGGGGCGGAGAGACGGATGTTCGTCGCGACGTCCTCGGCGAACAGGAAAATGTCCTGCTGCACATAGCCCACGGCACGACGGAGCTCGTCGGCGGGAATCGTGCGCACGTCTACACCATCGAGCAGAATCCGCCCACGCTGCGGCTCGTAGAACCGGAGCAGCAGGTTAATCACGGTGGTCTTCCCCGCCCCCGTGTGGCCCACCAGCGCGAGCGTCTGGCCAGGGCCCACCGTGAAGTTCACGCCGCGCAGGACCCATTCCGGAGCGCCGGGCGCCGCCGCGCCCGAGGCGAGGTGCGCGAGGTCGTAGGCGAACCACACGTCCTCGAACGTGACCGTCACGCCGTCCCGAGCCCGCTTCGACTCCGCGCCGACCGTCGCGACGCCGGCATCTGGAGCGACGGGTGTATCGAGCAACTTGAAGATGCGTTCCGAGCTCGCCATCGCCTGCTGGAGCGTGTTGTACTTGTCGGAGAGATCCTGGAGCGGCTGATAAAACCGTCGGGCGAGTTGCAGGAAGGCCGCCACGGTGCCGACCGTGAGAAATCCGCCCTCCACGCGCGGTGCCGCCGCAACAATCAGCGCCGCGAGCGCGACCGTCGTGAGAATCTCGATGGCCGGGAAGTACAGCGCGTACACGGTGACGCTGCGTAGGTGCGAATCGAGATGCGTCCGATCGATCTCGCGGAAGCGCCGCGATTCATCGACCTCGCGCCCAAAGAGTTGAACCACGCGCATGCCCGAGATGCGCTCCTGCAAAAACGCATTGATGCGCGCGAGCTTGGTGCGGATCTCCCGATACGCGTCGCGCACGCGCACGCGGAACACACTCGAGACCCAAAGGATTCCCGGCACCACGAGATACGCGGCAATCGCCAGACGCCAATCCACCGTGACCATCAGCACCGTGATGGCCACGAGCGTGAACAGATCGCCCAGCCCGGCGACCACCCCAGAGGCGAACAACTCATTCAGCGACTCGACGTCGTTCGTCACTCGGGTTACGAGCCGCCCGACCGGATTCCGGTCAAAGTACGTCACTGGCAACTTCTGTAGATGCGCAAAAAGCTCGCGTCGCAAGTCGTGCATCACGCGTTGGCCCAGCACGCCAGTGGCCATCGTTTCAAGGTACGATCCGATGATCTGCGTCACGAGCGCGGCGAGCAGAAAGAGCGTCGACTGCACCACGAGCGCGCCATTCTTGGCCGGGATCGCGACGTCGATCACGCGCCGCGTCATCATCGGCCCCACCAGTTGGAGCGCCCCCTGGATCATCAGCAGCCCGAGCGCGCTCACGACCAGCCAGCGGTACGGCCGCACATAGGCCAATAGGCGCCGAGCGAGGCGCGTGTCGAACGCCTTGCCCAGCGCCTCTTCGTCGTGCTGAATAGTCTGCGGTGCGGTCACTCGTGGCGGCGCGGCGGGAACGAAGGGATGCGGCGGGACATTCGGGACAGAGCAGGTCCAGCAAGGTCGCACGGAAGGCTTATCGGACGCCACCCCTGCGAGGCGCACCTGACCCCGCAACGCACCGCATGCGCCGCGTGGGCCCGATGCTCCGCGGCGTCGGTTTGCGATGCCACCACCGCGTTGTCCCCTGCGTAGTTTTCGTGACCGCTAGCCACCGACAACGTGACCCTCCTCGACCCCGCCCCGCGCGCTTTCCGTTCAGTCTCCGATGCGCTCGTCGGACACCACACCCACGAGTCCGAACTCGGCCGCGGGAACGATCGGACCGTGATCGTCAGCGTTATCTGATGAAAGACAAAGTCATCGTGCGGGGTGCGCGACAACACAACCTGCACAACATCTCCGTCGAGTTCCCCCGCCGCGCCATCACCGTCATCACGGGCCCCTCGGGCTCCGGTAAGTCCTCGCTCGCCTTCGATACCATTTACGCCGAGGGGCAGCGTCGCTACGTCGAGTCGCTCTCGGCCTACGCGCGGCAGTTCCTCGAGCGGATGCCGAAGCCCGACGTCGACAGCATCGACGGCCTCTCGCCCGCCGTCGCGATCGAACAGAAAAACCCGACGCGCACGTCGCGATCCACCGTGGGCACCGCGACCGAGATCACGGACTACCTGCGCCTGCTCTGGGCGCGCGTTGGGCATTCGATCTGCCCAGTCTGCGCGCGCGACCTTAAACCGGATTCGCCCGAAACGGCGTCCGTCGAGGTGATGCGGCTCCCGGAGGGCACGCGGCTCCACGTGAGCTTCCCGTTCGTCCGCTCGGCGAAGCTCACGCACGCGCGCATCCTCGAGCATCTGCGCGCCAAAGGCTTCGTGCGCGTGATTGCCGATGGTACAGTGTTGCATCTCGATGAGATCACCGGCACCAAGCCGAATCTCGCGAAGATCAAGGAGCTCCTCGTCGTCACCGACCGCCTCGTCGTCTCGGCCGATTCGCGCACGCGGCTCACCGACGCGCTGGAGACCGCGTTTCGCGAAGGGGACGGCGATGCCGTGGTCATCGCGAGCGCACAAGAGAAGACCACGCTCAGTAGCGCGGCGTTGCCCGCGGCATCGCGCGCGGCATCGCGCGAGGCGGATTCGCCCATCCCGCCACTGCGCTTCACCACCGCCTTCCGCTGCCCAAACGATGGTCACATCGCCCCCGCGCCGACGCCGCAACTCTTCTCGTTCAACAATCCGCGTGGCGCCTGCGAGACCTGCAATGGATTCGGCGCCACACTCGAGTACGACGAAGCGTTGATCGTCCCCTACCCCGAACGCTCGTTGCGCGAGGGCGCACTCGACCCCTGGACCAAACCGCGCTACGACAACAAGCGACTCCATCTCGCCGAGTTCGCCAAGAAAGAAGGCATCCCGCTCGATACGCCGTGGCAGGACCTCAAGCCCGTCCAGCGCGAGCGTCTCTTGCACGGCAAGGCGAAAGGCTACGTGGGGATGTTCCCTTTTCTCAACGCGCTCGAGCCCAAGAAGTACAAGCAGTACATCCGCATATTCCTGCGGCAGTACCAAACCGCGCAGACCTGCGCGAGTTGTCAGGGTGCGCGTCTCAAGCCGGATGCGCTCAACGTGAAGATCGCCGGGCGCACAGTCGCCGATATCTCGGCGATGTCGGTGAGTCTGCTGAAGGACTGGATCGATGCGCTCTCGCTTTCCACCCAGGAGCAGGCGATTGCGCTACACATCCTGCGTGAGGCGCGCGACCGCATCACGTTCCTCTGTGAAGTTGGGCTGACCTACCTCTCACTTGATCGGGCCACGCGGACGCTCTCGGGGGGCGAAGCGCAGCGTATCGGTCTCTCCAACTCGCTCGGCGCGCGGCTCGTGGACACGCTCTACGTGCTCGACGAGCCGAGCATCGGCTTGCACCCGCGCGACCTCGGCCGGCTGCTCAATCTCCTGAAGCGGTTGCGCGACAGTGGCAACACCGTCTTGATGGTGGAGCACGATCTCGAGGCGATCCGCTTGAGCGACTGGATGCTCGAGCTCGGCCCCGCGAGTGGAGAGAAGGGCGGCGACCTGGTCTTTAGCGGACCAACAAGTACCGCCGCCGAGAGCCCACTCACCGGACAGTTTCTCACGGGGGCGCGCATCATCGCCGTCCCCACAAAGCGCCGACGCGTGGGGCCGCAGTGGCTCACACTCAGCGGCGCGCGCGAGCATAATCTGCGCGGCGTGACCGCGAAGTTCCCGATCGGCGCACTCACCGCGGTGACGGGTGTGTCGGGGAGCGGCAAGAGCACGCTCGTGCATGATGTGCTTTTTCGCGCACTCGAGCGGCAACTCACTGGTGAGCACACCGCGCGACAGCACCTCGGTGAACGCGTCGGCGCCTACGACACACTCACCGGCGTCGAAGCACTCGATGAAGTCGTGCTCGTAGATCAGGAGCCGATCGGCAAGTCGCCGCGGTCGAATCCGGTGACCTACGTGAAAGCGTTCGATGAAATCCGCCGCATCTTCGCCGATGTGCCGCTCGCGCGGCAACGTCGCTACACGGCCGGAACGTTCTCGTTCAATGTGGCGGGGGGACGCTGCGAGACTTGCGAAGGCGCCGGTGCCCTCGAGGTCGAGATGGTGTTCATGGCGGATGTCTTCGTGCCGTGCGAAACGTGTGGCGGCACGCGGTACAAGCCCGAAGTGCTCGAGGTGACGTACTTCGGCAAGCGGATCACCGACGTCTTGGAGATGACCGTCGACGAAGCGATCCGCTTCTTCCCGCACGAGGAGAGGCTCGGACAGGCGCTCTGGCAGATCCAACAGGTCGGCTTGGGCTACCTGCGACTCGGCCAGCCGGCAACCACGCTCTCGGGGGGTGAGTCCCAGCGGCTCAAGATTGCCCGCGAGCTCGCGTTTGCCGCCAAGAAGGGAGGGCGCAAGCTCTACATCCTCGATGAACCCACCACCGGCCTGCATCCGCGTGATGTCGAAGTGCTCTGTGGAGTCCTCGACCGACTCGTGGAGAACGGGCACACGGTCGTGGTAATCGAGCACGACCTCGACATCATCAAGCGCGCCGACTGGGTCATCGACCTCGGCCCCGACGGTGGCGATGGAGGTGGGCAGCTCGTGGCGATGGGCACGCCCGAGCAGGTGGCCAAGGTCGAGGCCTCGCACACTGGGCGATACCTGCGTCCGGTCCTCGTGCTATAACTCAGGTGGGCCCTGAGCCCATCACTCGACCGGAGCGCTGTATGGCCGTCACGAAAAAGCAGGTGAAGAAGCAGGTGCAGAAGTCTGCGAAGAAAGTGGTGACGAAAGCGGTGAAGTCGGGCCGCACGGCCGTGCAGCGCGGCAAGACCGTGGCCTCGCGCGCAGGGACGGCGATCCGTGAGGCGGCGGCGACCGCCGGCGCGGCCGTGAAGAAGGCGGCGAAGGACAAGAATGTGCAGCGCGCCGCCGCCGCCGTCGCGGTCGTCGGGATTGCCGTCGCCGCCGCCGTGGCCTCACGCGGGAAGAAGCGCTAGTCGTGCCGGATCGCGTCGATCGGTGAGAGTCTCGCCGCTCGACGCGCCGGGTAGAGCCCGAACACGAGCCCAATCAGCACCGAGATCACTACCGCGAATCCGACGGTCTGCCACGTCACCGCGGCGTGTACCGGCGCCTTGGTCTGCATCCGCATGACGGCCGCTGTCGCGAACGCAATCGCCAGCCCGAGCGCCACGCCGATTCCCGCGCCGAATCCCGTGATTGCCACCGATTCGGCGAGGAACTGCACGAGGATATCGCGATTGCGCGCGCCCATCGCCTTGCGGATGCCAATCTCGCGCGTGCGTTCCGCGACCGACGCGAGCAGCACGTTCATGATCCCGACGCCGCCGACGAGCAACGAGACGCCGGTAATCGCCGCCATCAACATCTTGAAGATTC
>JAYTDH010000348.1:0-2718 GCA_043736095.1 Gemmatimonas sp. | reverse complement strand
CGCCGGCTACGATCCGAATGATCCGATTACGGCCGAGACGATTGGACACATTCCCGCGAGTTATCAGGCGGCGCTGCGTCTTGATGCGCTGCAGGGCGTTCGCATCGGCGTGCTGCGGGGGGCTGGCGACACGAGTCAGACAGCTATTTACGCGGCGGAGTATGCCGCCGTGAGCGCCATCCTCGATCGCGCGATCGCGGAGCTGCGTGCGGCGGGCGCGGAGGTCGTGGATTCGGTCGCTCTACCAGGCATCGGTGAGCGCTCTGTCAGCAACGACTTCGAGACGGAGGAGGCGACCAACGCCTATTTCGCGCAGCATCCCAACGCGCCCGTGCGCACTCTGCGGGAGATCCTCCTCTCCGGCGACGTGGTTCCGTGGCGCTCGCGGAGTCTGATCGAGGCCGTTGGGCGCAGTACGCGCGAAATCGGGTACCTCTCCGTCATTCAGCGGCGCGAGGCACTGCGCGTTGCGGTGCTCAAGACGATGGCCGATCAGCGTCTCTCAGTGATTCTCTACGCCACCTTCGACGCGCCGACGACGACAATCGCCGCCGATGTGTTGACCAATCCGCGCCCGATCGACGGCTATGGTCGCGGCGACAATCGCGGATTGAGTCCAGCAATTGGATTTCCTGCGCTCACTGTGCCCGCGGGCTTCACCAGCGACTCGCTCCCCGTGGGAATCGAGTTCCTGGGTCGTCCGTTCACCGAAGCCGAACTCCTCGCGATTGGATTCGCGTACGAGCAGCGGACGAAGTACCGCCGGTCCCCTAGGGCCACGCCGATACTCCGGCGATAGTATCTGCCCGATGACGACCACGCGGAACGTTTCGGTGACTACAGCGCGCCGACGACGAATCCGCGAATCAGCGTGAGCAGGAAGTACGCGACCATCGGCGAGATATCCACCATTCCGATCGTCGGAATCACGCTGCGCAACGGGGCGAGGAACCACTCGGTGAGCCGGTACGCGAGCTGTCCGAGCTTGGAGTACGTCCCGCCGACCCAGCTCATGATCACGCGCCCGAAGAGCGCCAGTTGCAGCACGGCAAAGACCGACGACACGCCGAGCCGGAGCAATCCGCGCGGCCCCTGATCGACCGCGTAAAACACG
The DNA here is from genome assembly GCA_043736095.1 of Gemmatimonas sp. Lineage (GTDB taxonomy): Bacteria > Gemmatimonadota > Gemmatimonadetes > Gemmatimonadales > Gemmatimonadaceae > Pseudogemmatithrix. The sequence goes on along the minus strand of JAYTDH010000348.1, from coordinate 1,604 downwards.
TTCACAATCACATCGCGCACGAACCCGAGTGCGCCCAGCGCGAAGGCCCCTAGTAACAGCAGCACCACCCACGCCCACCAGGGAGCGTTGGCGTGTGAGACGCCGAACCGCACGGTCCGGCGCTCGATCGGTGCAATCAGAGGGTCCGCGACCCCCCGCGCGAGCTTGGCGAGCGGCCCGAAGGCGTTCAGTCGACGGGTCCGGACGGCCCAGGCCAGCGCGGCGAGGACGAGCGCCACGCCGAGGAGCCCCGTGAACCCGATCCGGAGCCAGTCGATGCCGGCACTCAGGAGGAGGATAGTCTGGCGCATTATCCCCGAAATGTGACACCCCCCCTCCTCGGAGGGTACTGGAGGGTGTGACGGATCGAGCGATGAACGACCCGATCATGGGCAGCTTGGCGTGGCGTGAAGGTGAGCGTCCGGGATATCCTCCCAAGACTTCACTGATGAGCGACGCGCGCCCGGCCTCCTCGATCGATCCGACACTCCCCCTTCGTGCGAAGGCGGGGGACCGGCAGGCGTTCGCCCAGTTGGTCGATGTGATGTACGCGCGCTCGATCCGATTCGCCCTCCATATGGTGGGAAATCGGGAGGACGCGGAGGAGGCGGTGCAGGACACCTTCGTGCGTGTCCATCACAACCTCGATCGGTTCCGGGACGACGCTCGCTTTGAGCCGTGGATGTTCCGGATCCTCGCCAACCGGTGCCGCACGGTACTGGAGAAGCGGAAGCGGCACTCGGTGGTGATCCAGTACGGGGATGTCCCCGATCGGATCGGCGCCGTGCAAGAGACGGAGCGCGACTGGACCGAAGAGGTCTACAAGGTTTTGGAGACGCTGCCGGCCGAACAGAAAGAAGCATTCCTCCTGCGGCACGTGGAGGATATGGCCTATGAGGATATCTCCGCAGTGACAGGCGTCGGCCTGAGTGCACTGCGGATGCGGGTGAAGCGGGCTTGCGACGCGCTACGAGCGCGCCTTACTGAGGTCATGCGGGATGAATGAGTTCGAGCGGGATCCATTGATCGAAAAAGTCAGCGACACGTTGCGCTCGGCGCCCCACGTGGCCCCCGATGCACGCGCGGTCGCCCGAGTGCTGTCGGCGGTCTGGGCGTCACCGCGTCCGTCGGCATGGCGGCGTTTTGTGGATGCGTGGCGCGTCCCGGCGCTCTCCGGCTTCGGTGCCGGCGCCATCGCCGTCGGCGCGCTCCTGATTGGCTTCGTGACGCGCGGTGCCCTCGCCCCCACGGAGCAGCCCGAGCCCCTCGCGGCGAGCGGCGCGCCCACCGGGGAGTATCCGGTGCAGCCCGCGGCCTTCGACGCCGAATCGATGCGCATCCCCACGCAGTTCATCTTTGAGAACAGCGCGGCAAAGGAGATCTCGCTCGTTGGCGATTTCAACGAGTGGAAGGCGGGGGATATCTCGCTGACCCGACTCCCCAACGGACTCTGGACCGCCACGGTCCCCCTGCCGGCGGGGCGCCACGTGTACGCCTACCTGATCGACGGTACATTGTTGATGGCCGATCCCCGCGCACCCAAGTCGGGTGATGCGGACTACGGCCGCGAGGGTTCCGTCGTGATGGTCTTCGCCCGATGAACA
>JAYTDH010000347.1:0-12918 GCA_043736095.1 Gemmatimonas sp. | reverse complement strand
TGCCCGCGCGTGCGGACGAGCCTGAGCGCATCCTCCAGCGGCAGTGAGCCCGCCGCGTGATACGCCGAGAACTCGCCGAGCGAATGTCCGGACGCGCCGGTCACCTTGGTGGCGATGTGGTGCTTCACAACCGCCCAGACGGCCGCCGAGTGCGCAAGCAATGCCGGTTGCGCGTTGTGCGTCTGCGTCAGCGCGTCTGCGGGTCCGTCGAAGCAGAGTGTGCTAAGCGACATGCCGAGCGCGGCGTCCGCGCGATCGAACACATCCTTCGCCTCGGGGAAGGCGTCGACAAGATCCTTCGCCATCCCTGGCTTCTGCGAGCCCTGCCCTGGGAAGACGAGAATCATCAGAAGCGCACGACCATCGAGCCCCAGGTGAAGCCCGCACCGAAGGCCACGAACATCACCGTCGTGCCATCCTTCACAACGCCCGCCTTCATGGCCTCGCTCAGCGCAATGGGGATCGACGCGGCCGACGTATTGCCGTACTTGTCGACATTCACGAAGACCTTCTCCATCGGCATGTTCGCGTGCTTCGCTGTCGCTTCGATGATGCGGATGTTCGCCTGATGCGGGATCATCACGTCGATGTCGCTGGCTGAGAGCTTGGCGCCGTCGAGCGCGCGATCCGACGCGTCGGCCATCGATCGCACCGCGTTCTTGAAGACTTCGCGGCCGGCCATCGACAGGAGATGCGTCCCCTCGGCGAGGATCTCTGCCGTCATCGGCGCGTAGCCACCACCCTTCTCGCGCTGCAAGAGATTCGCGAGCGTTCCGTCAGAGCGCATGTACGCGGAGAGGATGCCACGTCCCTTGGTCGCTTTCTTCACGATGGTCGCGCCGGAGCCATCGCCAAAGAGCACGCAGGTATTCCGATCCTTCCAGTTGATGATGCGGCTGAGCACTTCGCCGCCAATCACGAGGATCGTCTCGTAGCTCCCCGTGGCGATAAGTCCCTCCGCCACTTGGATGCCGTAGAGCCAGCCGGAGCAGGCGGCATCGATGTCGAAGGCCACCGCACGCGACGCGCCCAGCGCGGCCTGCACCTCGACTGCTGTCGAGGGAAGCAGTCGGTCGGGACTGGCGGTGCCGAGGATGATGGCGTCGAGTTCCGCCGCGGTGACGCCGGCCGCGGCCATCGCCTCGCGGGCCGCCTGCGCGGAGAGACTCGTCAGCGACTCGCCCTCGCCGGCGATGTAGCGATTCGCGATGCCGGTGCGCTCGCGGATCCACTCGTCAGTCGTGTCGATGCCGATTGACGCGAATTCGGAATTGGGGAAGGCGCGCTTGGGGACGGCGTGCGCCGTCGACGTCAACATGGCGAATGGTCGCTTCATGCGGACACACTCTCAGCAATGTGATTGCTCATGCCGGACTCATGCGCACGTAGCGCGGCGAGCATCCCGTTCTTGATGGCCTCGGGACTCGACTTGCCATGGCAGATAATGCTCACACCCTTCACGCCGAGGAGCGGTGCGCCGCCGTACTTAGCGTAATCGAGTAAGTGCATGGCGCCGCCAATCTGCTCCTTGGAGACGCCCGCCTTCATGAGCATCCCGAAGAGCATGGGTGCCACAGCTTCGTAGAACTTGAGGAGCACATTCCCGGTAAAACCATCGCAGACCACAACGTCGACTGGCCCGCGGTCGCAGGCGCCCATCGGGATGTCGCGCCCCTCGATGTTGCCGAGGAAGTTCAGCCCGCTCGCGGCAAGGAGCTGATGCGCTTCCTTCACCGCCGCGTTGCCCTTCTCCGCTTCTTCGCCAATGGAGAGGAGGCCGATGGCAGGGTTGGGACGCCCGAGGATGTCCTTGGCGTAGACGTGGCCAAGATGCGCGAAGGTGACGAGTTCCTTGGGGGAGCAGTCGACGTTGGCGCCGCAGTCGAGCACCACGACCGGCTGCTTCGCCGTTGGAAAGACGGTGCCGATCGCGGGGCGCTGAAGCCCCTCGTGCAAGCGCAAAATGAACACGGACGCCGCCATCTGCGCGCCGGTGTTACCCGCGGAGACGAAGGCGTCCGATTTGCCCTCTGCTTGGAGCCGAAGCCCGACACCAATCGAGGAGTTCGGCTTTCCGCGAATCGCGACCGACGGCTTGTCGGTCATCAGAATTACGTCGGGCGCCTCAACGATTTCGAATCGGGCGGCCGCGTCAATGTGCACGGCCGACGCGCCGACGAGTTGGCGGGCGAGCTCGTCACGGATGACGGACTCCTGCCCGACCAACTGAATCGTGTGCTGGGTCCCGAGTTCCGCGGCCGCGCGCAGCGCGGCCGCGATCGGAGCCTGGGGCGAATGATCGCCCCCCATCGCGTCCAGCGCGATGCGCGCCATGCCTAGGCTTCGCGCGCCGCGACCCGCTGTTCACCGGCGTAGAACCCGCACTCTTCACAGACGTGGTGCGGACGCTTCGCGGCGCCGCACTTCGGGCACGGCTGGATGTTGATTTTCGGCGCCACCTTGTGGGTGTTACGGGCGCGCTTCTTACGCTTGGAGGTACGGCGCTTCGGGACGGCCATCGGAGTCTCTGCTGAGAAAGTGTTACTGTCGGTGTAGCTGCTGATGTAGCTGCTGATGTAGCTGCTGATGTAGCTGTTGGTCTAGCGCGTGTCGTACGCCGGCGAGGAGCTCCGGGTGTTTCAGGTCTCGATGGCCGACAACACGCAGCCACAAGGACCAACGTTCAAATCCGCCCCGCACGCGGCGCAGAGCCCCTTACAGTCGGGCCGGCACAACGGAAGAATCGAGGCGTCCAGCAACCACTGCTCACGAATCGCCGGACGAAGATCCAACTCCATTCCCCCGTTGCTGAGGGGAAAGACATCGGGTTCGTCTGCGTTCTCGTCGCTTGCATCGGCGAAGAGGAGGTGCGCTTGATCCTGCACCAAGAACTCGACCGGTGCGAGGCATCGACGACACTCCCCCGCGGCAGTTCCGTGGAATGCACCGCTGAAGTAGTATCGCCCCGCCCCCGCCCCGCTCAGCCGCCCGGTAACCCGGACTCCTGACACGGGACGTACATCGTCCCCTGACCACACCGAGTCATCGGGAGGAAGGTCCGAATCCACTTGGACCGCCCCCTCGGCGAGGGTGCGAATAGGGAACGAAAGCATAGCTGTGAAACGTACCCCGACCGAGGACTCCGGTCAAGGACCGACCGAGAGCCAAATCTGTGTCGGGGAAGGGCTTAGATGATGTCCGCTTCGGTGAAGAAGAAGCGGCTCTCGCGCACCGCGTTCTCATCCGAATCCGACGCGTGGATCGCGTTCTTCCCCTTCGACTCGGCGAAGAGCTTGCGCACCGTGCCCGCCGCAGCCTCGGCCGGATCCGTGGCACCGATGGCGTCGCGGAGCGCGTGCACGGCGTTCTCCTTCTCGAGCACGAACGGCATGCACGGCGCCGAACTCATGAAGTCCACGAGTTCGCCGTAGAACGGGCGACCCCGGTGCACGGCATAGAACTCCTCGGCCTGCTTCTTGGTCAAGTGCATCACGCGCGCGGCCTTCACCTTGAAGCCCTGGGCCTCAAGATGCGCGAGGATCTGGCCGGCCTTTCCCGCGTTGAACGCGTCCGGCTTGATGATGCTGAAGGTAAAGTTCACGGACATCGGGATGGTCGTGTCTGTAGGTGGATGACGTAGGCGGATAGGGCTTGGTTCAGCCTCGAAACATAACGGCCAGCCCGCCTGGGTGCAGGGGTCGGGGAGCCTCAGCGGTCAGGGAGACGCCCTCGTCCATCGCCTGACAGGATGTCCACCTTCCTCCGACTACGTCCGCGCGCCCCAAGCGGCATGGTGTCACGGCAGCCCCGGGGTCGGTCGACCACGCGGCGACCCGCGTTTACACGCTCTGCCTGGAGTCCGACCTCATGCTCGCCAACGACCTGATGTCACGCGACCCTGCCGTCATCCCCGCGACCGCCACGCTTCAGGCCGCTGCGGCGTTGATGCTGACCCGCGGTGTCGGAATGCTTCCCGTGGTCGATCATGTGTTGCACCGAGAGCTGCTCGGCGTGATTACCGATCGCGATCTCGTGCTCCGCCAATTGGCGCTCGGCCATGGAGCGGTGGCCAAGGTGCACGAACATATGACGCGCGCGCCGCTCGCGACGGTCACGGGTTCGGCGTCGCTCAGTGAGGTCGGTGCGCTGCTGAAACACCATAAGGTGCGCCGGCTCCCTGTCGTGGATGAGGAAGGCTGCGTACAGGGAGTTATCGGACTCACGGATCTCGCACGCATGGGGTCGCCAGAGGCGCTGGCGCTTGTTGGCGCGGTGATGGAGCATCTGAGCACGCCGGGCGCGTTGGCAACGTAGGCACGCAGGCAAACCGGTCCTCGGTCACGCAGTGACCAAGCAATCAACTCATCCAGCTACCGCTTGCAGCGAAGGGCCCCGCGTGAACGCGGGGCCCTTCGTGTCTTCGTGGTGAACGGTGCTGCTACTTCAGCCGCTCGCGAATGAGTTCCACGAAATCCATCGGACGCTTCGCAATCCCCATTCCGGCGGCTGCGAAGGCTTCGAGCTTCTCCGCGGCAGTTCCCGACGAGCCAGAGATGATTGCGCCGGCGTGTCCCATGCGGCGTCCCGGCGGTGCGGTCTGACCCGCAATAAATCCGACAACCGGCTTCTTCATGTGCTTCTTGATGAACTCGGCCGCTTCTTGCTCGTCCGTGCCGCCAATCTCGCCCATCATCGCAATCGCTTTGGTGTGCGGATCCTTCTCGAAGGCCTCAAGGCAGTCGATAAAGTTCGTCCCGTTGATTGGATCGCCACCGATACCGACGCAGGTGGTCTGGCCAATCCCCGCCCGCGTGAGCTGATAGACGACTTCGTACGTAAGCGTGCCCGAGCGCGACACGACGCCCACCGGGCCTGGCGCGCAGATGCGGCCCGGGATGATGCCGACTTTCGACTCGCCCGGCGTGATGAGTCCCGGGCAGTTCGGGCCGATCAATCGCACGCCGCGCTCCTTCACGAAGGGATACACCTTCGTCATATCAAGCACAGGCACGCCTTCGGTGATGCAGACCACGAGCGAGACGCCAGACGCGGCGGCTTCCATGATTGCATCAGCCGCGAACGGCGGCGGCACATAGATGACGCTCGTGTTGGCCCCGGTGGCCTTCACCGCATCAGCGACGGTGTTGAAAATCGGCACCGTACCCTCGAACTTCTGCCCGCCCTTGCCCGGCGTCACGCCGGCTACGACGTGCGTGCCGTATTCCATCATCTGCTTTGCGTGGAACGAGCCGTCGCGACCAGTAATGCCCTGAATCACGAGCTTGGTGTTCTTGTCGATGAAGACACTCATCTCACTTCCCTCCCTTGGCGAGCGCCACGGCCTGTTGGACCGCAGTATCCATATCGCTGGAGGCGGTGAACCCGTTCTCCGTCAAGATCTTCATCGCGAGTTCCTCGTTGGTGCCGGTCAGTCGAATCACGAGCGGCACTTTGAGCGGATTGGCCTTCGTGGCCGTGACAATACCATTCGCGACATCGTCGGTGCGCGTGATGCCGCCGAAGATGTTGAAGAGGATGGCCTTCACGTTTTTGTCGGCCGTGATGATGCGGAGTGCGTTCACGACCTTCTCCGGATTCGACGAGCCGCCGATGTCCAAGAAGTTCGCTGGCTCGCCGCCGTAGTACTTCACGAGATCCATCGTGGCCATCGCGAGTCCGGCGCCATTCACCACGCACCCAACATCGCCGTCGAGCTTAATGAACGTGAGATTCGAGTTGCGCGCGTCCACTTCAGACGGCTCTTCACTCGACTCGTCGCGCAAGGCAGCAATCGCCGGAAGCCGGTCGAGTTCGTTGTCGTCGATGACCATCTTGCCATCGACGGCGATGAGCTCGCCAGCGGGCGTGACCACCAGCGGATTGATTTCGGCGAGCGAGCACCCGGCCGCCATGAATCCGGCGTACAGTTGCTGCATGATCTTCGCCGCCGCGCGCGCGAGCTTCACGTCTTCGTAGAGGAAGAAGCCCATCCGCATCGCGTCGTACATCGGGAGTCCGTAGCGGACATCGACGGGCACGTAGAGGATTTTCTCCGGCGTGGTCGCCGCGACTTCCTCGATGTCGATACCGCCCGCGGCGGACACCATGAACACGGGCTTCTTGGTCGCGCGGTCAACAATGATGCCGACGTATGCCTCAGTGCCGATGTCGGCCGCCACAGTGACCAGCACTTTCTCGACGGTGAGTCCCTTGATTTGCATCCCGAGAATCGCCGTCGCCTTCTCCTTGGCATCTGCAGGCGTCTTGCAGAACTTGACGCCACCAGCCTTGCCGCGGCCACCGGCGTGCACCTGCGCCTTGACCATGACGGCGGTGCCGTATTTGGTCGCGATTGCTTCCGCCTCGGCCGGCGTTGTCGCGATCTCCCCTGGGGGAATCGGTACGCCGTAGCCGCGCAGAATCTCCTTCGCCTGGTACTCGTGGATATTCACGAGATCTCCGTAGTAATGTCTGTGTGGTGTAGCCTAGAACCTTACTGCCTTCGCACGCCGTACGGCACCTCTTCCGTTCGATACGCACGCGCTCCGGCGATTCGGGGCGCGCTCAGGGGCGATCAAGCAATCTCCCGAGTGCGCTCCACGCCTCGCCATAGGCCCGCCAGTCGCCGACACGCTGCGCCGCGAGCATCGCTTCGTAGAGCGTCGCGACGCGCTCCCGGAATGCGTCGGGTGCTATCGCGGCACTCGGGAGAACACGCTCACCGAGCGCTTCGGACAGCGTGCGGCCAGCCACCGTGCGCTCGGAGGTCGTGACGACCACGCCGGCGAGACGCGGCGCACCGTCCGCCGGCCAGGCGTAGTAGCTCTGCACCCAGATCGGTCCCGCGGCCGTCGGGATCGCCTGCACGCGTCCGCGTCTCATGTCGGGGAGCGCACGCCCGAAGCCGGCGCTATCTGCGGCGCGCTGGAGCCCTTCGAGCACGGAGGTCCAGCGAGGCCCGGGCGCGCGGTGATACTCGGTTCGCCTCCCTGCTCCGCCTCGTGCGACGAGCACGCCGAGCGTCCGTCCGGCCCACGGGATGTCCATAGGAAGCGCCCAGCCGAGTGACGAGTCGTTGCCGAACTGAAACGGCGTCGCGGGGCCCTCATCGACATCGGCATCGGCGTCATCTGGACGCGCAAGACGGCGGCGGCCGAGCGAGTCACCCTGAAATCCCACCCGCGCCAACGCACTCCCTTGCACAACCATCACATCGAGCGCGGGCGGTCGCTCGGCCCGCACCCACTCCGGTGCGCCTTCGATCGGCGTGAAGACGCTCGGAAAGCGCCGCATCCAGCGTTGCATCACCGGGTCTGGGCGCTCAGTTGCGATCAGCATCACGCGCCCAGTCTGCGCCTGCACCACGGCCGTGGCCGCGTGCTTGGCATAGTGCACCGCATCGCCATCTGCGGTGACGGCCTCGCTGAGCGGATAGTACTCAGCCACGGCGAAGAGTTCGACGAACCAATAGAGCGAGTCGCCGCGGACCATCGGCGTAATCGTCGGCCCAGCCACGAGAAATGGAACAACGTGTCGCACCCGCGCGCGCACGTCGCGATGCGTGACGAGTCGGGGACGTGGCCCCGGCGCTTCGCGGAACAACAGACGGGGATCCTGGAGGTCCCACGCGAGGGCGACACGCGCGAGAGTCGTGCTGAAGGCCGGCGCGGCGATGCGCCCCATCGAATCGGCGACGACCACCGCGCGGCCCGCGTCCGGAGACGCGAGCACGCCTTGCAGATGCGCCCTACTGATCTCCGCCGAAAAATAGGGGCGCCCCGCATCGTCGCTCCGCCCCGCCGCCACGGCGTCCGCGTTCCACTGGAGGGCGCTGGGGCCGTCCGTCGCCGGACGGCGGAGCAGGACAGCCTCCAGACCCCGTCCTGTGGCGCGCCACGCCACGCCAGCCGGCATGCCGCCGCGAGGATCGGCACTAATCACCGCGGCGAGCGCCGACGGATCCCACGCACTCACGTTCGCGGACAGCGACGACCGATCCGCCATCAGGAGCGCCGTGGTATCCGCGCCCGCGATCTCATCAACGGCGAAGGCGCGCCGCGTGAACAGCGCTGCGGTATTGAGATAGGGTCGCTCCCGAAGCCGCGCCTCGGGCGTGGACAGGGGGCCGCGTGCGACGAGCGGCAGCAGCGCACTGGCAATGGGCCCGCCGAGCACGAGCAACGAGAGCATCGTGACGGCGAGTCGCAGATAGCCGCGCCATCCCGCCCACATGAGTACCGCAGCGATGGGGAGCGCGGCGAACGAAGCGATTGCGAGATACGGCAGCGCGATGCGGTGATCGTAGGCGGTAAACAGCGCATCGGTCGCGGTATCCATCCAGATCCCACTTCCCCGGCTCAACCGTTCATACCGGTCAAGTCGCCAGTCCCATCCCACGAGCAACACGAAGCATCCGGCGAGCACTGCGAGATGCCGACGGACCCACGCGCTCACGTACAGGCCCGTGGCGCTCCATCGGATACTCGGCGTGGCGCCATAGGCGAGCGCGACCATCACGCTCACCGAGACCATCACGGCCGTCGAACGCTCCTGCAACGCGCGCTCGAACGGCACCCAGGCCACATAGAAGCCAAGGTCATGTTCGAGATAGGGATCGAACTCGCGAAATGGCACGCGATCCCAGGCGAGCAGCGCCGCACTCCAGTTGTGCGGTAATAGCGCGAAGAAGCCACCGACCAAGAGGGCGAGACCAATCGCGACAAACGTCAGGCGCTCGGTTGGGACCGCCTCGGGAATCTCGAGGTCACCAACTTGCCTCGGCAACACGAGCGAGACGATGCTTTGCCGCACCGCGTAGAGATTGAGGAACGCAAAGAGCGCGGCGCACGCGAAGGCGCCACTGGCGAGCGCGGACGTGGCGACGACTTTGCTCTGCCAGATGGGGCCGAGATCAAGTGCCTCGAAGAAGGCGCGGTCGGCGTAGAGTCCGGCAATCCAGCGGCCGAGGAGTAGCACGAGCGCGCCAACGGCGAGGAGTCCGAGAAGTGCGCGCCGCGACTGCGTCCTCATGCTCGGGGACTCCTTAGTGCGACGACGAGGCTCCGACCGTGACGCCCTGCGTCGCCAGCCAGCCCTCGACCTCGGCGCGGAGTTCCGCGAGCCGTTGCTCGCTCGATGCTTCGAAGCGCAGCACGAGAATTGGCTGGGTGTTCGAGCTACGAATCAATCCCCAGCCACCGTCGAATAGGATACGCACGCCATCCACATCGCTCACCTTGTACTTCGCGCGGAAGTGGGCGAGCGCATCGGCCACGATGCGCTCCTTGATGTCGTCGGGGCAATCGACACGCATCTCCGGAGTGGAGACGAAGCGCGGGACATCCGCCAAGAGCTGATCGACAGTCTGTTTGGAGTCGGCGAGGATGCGAAGCAAACGCGCCGCAGCGTACAGCGCGTCGTCGTGCCCGTAGAAGCCCTCGGTGAAGAACATGTGGCCGGACATCTCGCCGGCGAGCGGCGCGTGCAACTCCTTCATCTTGTCCTTGATGAGGGAGTGGCCTGTCTTCCACATCACCGGGTTCCCGCCCGCCTTCGCGATGCCGTCGGGAAGTGCCTGAGAACACTTCACATCGAAGATGATGCTTTGTCCCTTCCCCGTGCGCGCGAGAACATCGCGCGCGTAGAGCAGGAGGAGATAGTCACCCCAGATGATGGTGCCGTGTTTATCCACAATACCAATGCGATCGGCGTCGCCATCAAAACCAATGCCGACTTCGGAGCCCGTCTCGCGCACGGCCTTAATGAGGTCCTGCAGATTCTCCACGACCGTGGGGTCGGGATGGTGATTCGGGAAGGTGCCATCGCTCTCGGCGAACAACCACGTCGGCGTGATGCCAAGGGCCTTGAAGAGCTGTGGTGCGGCGACGGCACCCACACCATTGCCGCAATCAATCACGACCTTCATGTCCTTCGGGAGCGGCCCAATCTTCTGTGCGATATCGGCGACGTAGCGATCGATGATCGCCTCTTCGCGCACGGTCCCTGCGCCGGTCCGCTGATGGCCAGCCCGAATGATGCCGTACAGGTGCTGAATCCCCTCGCCGTGCAGGGACCCGTGCCCAATGCAACACTTGAAGCCGTTGTATTCCGGCGGATTGTGCGAGCCAGTAATCTGGATGCCCGCAATCACCGGGAGATGGTGCAGCGACCAATAGAGGAGCGGCGTCGGCACGATTCCCACGTCGATGACATCAAGTCCGCTTGTGGTGAGTCCCTTCACCAGCGCGTCACGCAGCGCGGCACCGCTCGGCCGGTTGTCTCGCCCGACCGCGACTGCGCCGCTGATGCCGCGCTCGGCGAGGAGCACTGCATACGCTCGCCCGATGGCCTCCGCGGCCTCGACAGTGAGATCCTTGCCCACGATCCCACGGATGTCGTACTGCCGGAAGATGCCCGCTGCGATCATCTAACGTGCCTCGGTGGTGGGTACCTGCGTCACGAGCTTCTGCTGTTTGAAGAGCGGCATGCCGCCCTTCTCCGCCCACGTCGCAAGCGGCGTCGGGTACACACCGAGCGCCAAGATCAAGATCACCGTCGTCGCGAGCACGAACTTCGTCATCGGGCCCGCCGTGTTCGGTGTCGGCGCATCCTCGGCGCGCGGCTGCATAAACATCACGCGCACAACTTGGAGATAATAGCCCGCGGAGATTACCGACGTCACCACGAGAATCACAGCGAGCGGCGTCAGATTGAGCTGCGCGTCTACCGCGGCGCGCACCAAATACCACTTGGCGAAAAATCCTACGCCGCCGAAGACGGGGAACCCAAGGAGGGCCAGCAGGTACACGCCCATCGCCGTCGCGAGCCAGGGACGGACGTGCCAGAGGCCCGCATAGTCTGCGATCATCGGCGGTCGATCACCGCCACTCTGCAAGGTGCTGATGACGGCGAAAGCGCCGAACGTGGCCAATGTGTACGCGAACACGTAGAACACAAAGGCCGATGATCCGAGCGGCGAGTTCGCGAGGATCGCAACGAGTAAGTAGCCAGAATGTACGATGCTCGAGTAGGCCAGCATGCGCTTCATATTCTGCTGTGCGAGCGCCACAACGTTGCCGACCACCATCGTGGCAACAGCAAGCCACCAGAGTGGCGAGGCCCAGGTGAGCACTGTCATCTGGAAGCTCTCGTACCAGATGCGCGCGAATGTCGCGAAGGCGGCCGCTTTGACCGCGGCGGCCATGAAGGCGGTAATCGGAGTGGGCGCGCCGTCGTACACGTCGGGCGCCCACATATGGAACGGAACCGCCGCCACCTTAAAGGCGAGGCCGATGGTCAGGAGCCCGGTACCGATCAATAGCATCGGATTGCCGAGCAGGGCGTAGGCGGAGATACGGGCCGAGATCTGATCGAGCTGCGTGGCACCGGTCGCGCCGTAGACGAGCGCGATGCCATAGAGCATGAATCCTGTCGCGAACGCGCCGAGCAGGAAATATTTGAGCGACGCCTCGGCCGCCCGCGGGCTCCGGCGGTTCAGTCCGGCAAGGACGTAGACTGCGACCGACATAATCTCGATGCCAAGAAAGATCACCATCAGGTCGCGCCCTGCCGCGAGCACCATCATGCCGGCCGCAGCGAACAGGACGAGCACGTGCATCTCAGCGTGCACAATCCCCTCGCGGACATTGTGCTCGATGGAGAGCGCAATCGTTCCGAGTGCCGCGAGGAGGATCACGAGATCGACGGACCAGCGGAACTGATCAACCGCGATCACTCCGGCATTCGATTCGGCACCGGTCGACGACATGTATATGACGGCGGCAATCGTCGCGACGATGAGCCCCATTGCACCGATGCCGACGGCACGCTGATGCTCATCGGACTCCGGACGCCACGCGGCGAACAGCATGAGCACAATCGCGCCACCCATCAGGACAAGATCGGGAAGCAGCGCGGCCATCAGCTGCGACGGAATCGAGAGATCGTAGATCATACTAGTATCCCCTCGCCTGCGACGGATCGCTCACCGGCGCCGACCAGACCGTGCGGACGAGGCGCTCCGCCGCGGCTTCTGTCTTCTGGAGGATGGGCTTCGGGTACACGCCGATCCAAAGGATGGCGATAACGAGCGGCACGAGCAGGCCGATCTCACGCCAGTTGAGGTCCATGCCCTTGAGCGCCAAGTTCTCTGGCTTCACGAGCGGATTGTAGATGATTCGCTGCACGGCCCACAACATGTACGCCGCGGCGAAAATCACACTGGTCGCGGCGATGACCGTGTACACCGGCTGTGTTGGGAACGAACCGATGAGGACGAGGAACTCGCCGACGAAGCCATTGGTCCCCGGAACGCCTATGCTTGAGAGCGCAACGATCGTGAGGAAGGCCGAGAAGATGGGCATCACCTTGGCAATGCCGCCGAAGTCATCAACGAGGCGGGTGTGGCGCCGCTCATAGATCATCCCAATCAGCAAGAAGAGCGCGCCGGTGGAGACTCCATGCGAGATCGACACCACCAGCGCGCCCTGCACGCTCTCCACGGTCATGGCGAAGATGCCGAGCATCACAAAGCCGAGATGCGACACAGAGGAGTAGGCGACGAGCTTCTTGAAGTCCGGCTGGACGAGCGCGACTAGAGCGCCGTACACGATCCCGACGACGGCGAGCACGAGCATCACGGTGCGCACGCGCGGATCCATCGCGGCCATCGGGAAGAGCGGTACCGCGAAGCGCACGAAGCCAAACGTGCCCATCTTCAGCATGATCGCGGCCAGAATCACCGAGCCTGCCGTCGGTGCCTCGACGTGCGCGTCTGGGAGCCAGGTGTGGAACGGGAACATCGGCACCTTCACCGCAAACGCGAGCGCAAAGGCACCGAAGAGCCAGAAGCTCCCGGCGACCGGCGTCGAGCGCGTCATGTTGAGGATCGCGTCATAGCTGAAGACCGGCGGTCCGCCC
>JAYTDH010000346.1:0-2761 GCA_043736095.1 Gemmatimonas sp. | reverse complement strand
ATCCATCTCGATGCCCGCGCGCTCCTCGTGACCGAATCCGACGGCGATGCTCGCCGCGCGCTCACGGTACTCGAGGCCGCCGCGGTGCTCGCCGGCGTCGGCGCACCGAACACGGAGGAGATCGAGCCCGTCTCGGTGGAGATGATGGCGCAGGCGTTGCAGACGCGCATCCCGCACTACGACAAGTCGGGTGAACAGCACTTCAATCTCATCTCCGCGTATCACAAGAGCCTGCGCGGCTCTGATCCGCAGGCCGCACTCTACTGGCTCGCCCGGATGATCGAAGGCGGGGAAGATCCGCTCTACGTGGCTCGCCGCACAGTGCGGTTCGCCTCGGAGGATATCGGACTCGCGGACCCGCGGGCACTTGAACTCGCACTCGCGGCGCGCGATGCGTATCACTTCTTGGGCTCCCCTGAGGGCGACCTCGCGTTGGCGGAAGCGGCGGTCTACTGCGCCACCGCGCCCAAGAGCAATCGCGTGTATGTGGCATGGAAGGCCGCGATCGAGGCCGCACGCGCGACCCCCGCAGCGCCAGTGCCATTGCATATCCGGAATGCACCCACAGGATTGATGAAGGAACTGGGCTATGGTGCCGGGTACCAGTACGCCCACGACGTCCCGGAGGCGTACACGCCGCAGGATTATCTTCCAGATGAGGTGCGACCACGTACCTTCTATGAGCCGAGTACGTTCGGCGCTGAAAAGGAGATTGCCAAGCGGCTCGCGTGGTGGCAGTCGTTGCGCGACCGTGTGAAGTCGGAATCCAAGTAGAACACCAAGCTCGAGATGCAACTCGAGATGCAAGCTGAACCCTTCGTGCCTCCGTGCCTCCGTGCCTCCGTGCCTCCGTGCCTCCGTGGTGAAGCGTTTCTAAACTTTCTCCCGTCACGCCAATGCGCCGCCTACTCGCTCTCTCTGCTCTCCTGATTTCCATCACCGGCTGTAAGACCCTCGCCAAGCAGGCCTTCGCGCCGCCCGTCGTGACGGTGAAGGACGTGAAAGTCCGCAACATCGGCCTGCAGGGCGGCACGCTCGACGTCACGCTCTCCCTCTCGAATCCGAACGAGTATCGGATCGACGCGACCCGTGTGACCTATGAGTTCTACGTGGATACCACGAAGGTCTTCACCGGCGCGGTCGATCGCTTGCTCACCCTCGAGAACCGAGGCGTCACCGAGATTGTTCTCCCCGTCAACTTCGGCTTCCGTGAACTCGGCATCGCTATGCGCGAGTACTCGGCCCGCGGCGCACTCCAGTACCTCGTGAAGGGA
The DNA here is from genome assembly GCA_043736095.1 of Gemmatimonas sp. Lineage (GTDB taxonomy): Bacteria > Gemmatimonadota > Gemmatimonadetes > Gemmatimonadales > Gemmatimonadaceae > Pseudogemmatithrix. The sequence continues at coordinate 1,487 of JAYTDH010000346.1, read as the reverse complement.
GAGTTCACCCTCGCGACGCCGTTTGGGAGCATCATGCGGCCGTATTCGGGAACTGGGCGCGTTGAAGGGATGCCGTGAGCGAGCGTTCCCATTCGTAACATCATCGACCTCAAGCCTCCGCAGGAGCGCGCCATTCTCGTTGGCGCGCCCGTGAAGCGCACGAACGCCAAGCACCATATGGGCGAACATCTCGAGGAGTTGGCCCGCCTCGCAGACACCGCCGGCGCGCTCGTGGTGGGCACGCTGACCCAGCAACTCGATCGCCCCGATTCGTCCACGTATATCGGGAAGGGTAAGGTTGAGGAGCTCAAGCTGTTGATCGCCGAGAAAGAAGCGTCGCTGGTGATCTTCGACGACGAGCTCTCGCCCGCGCAGGGTAAGAACCTCGAGGGTGAGGTGGCCAAGCGCGTGATCGACCGCGCCGAACTCATCCTCGACATCTTCGCCGTGCGCGCCCGCTCGGCCGAAGCTCGAATGCAAGTCGAACTCGCGCAACTCGAGTACTCGCTGCCACGCCTCGTGCGGATGTGGACCCACTTGGAGAAGTTCCGCGGTGGCATCGGCGTGCGCGGTCCCGGCGAAACACAGCTCGAGACGGACCGTCGATTGGTTGGACACCGCATTCGGGTGCTCAAGGGCCGACTTGAGGACGTCACCACCGCGCGCGAGATCCAGCGCGCGGGACGCACGGGGAGCTTTCGCGCCTCGCTCGTGGGATACACCAATGCCGGCAAGAGCTCGATCCTCCGCGGCATCAGCGGCGCGAGTGAGGTCTTTGTGGAAGATCGCCTCTTCGCTACGCTCGATCCGCTCACGCGCGAGGTCGATCTCGGCGATCATCAGTCGGTTCTGATCACCGATACGGTGGGCTTCATCCGTAAGTTGCCACATCATCTCGTGGCGAGTTTCCGTGCGACGCTCGAGGAAGTGCGCGAGGCGGATATTCTCCTGCACGTGATCGACGCGAGTCATCCAACGTGGGAGGAGCAGCGCCTCGTTGTGGACGATGTGCTCGCCGAGCTTGGTATTGCCGCGACGCCGATGCGCTATGTGTTCAATAAAATGGACGCGCTGCCGGAGGATCAACGCGAGGCGCTGCGGGCGCGCATTGAGAATCTCGCGCCGGATTCGATCTTTGTGTCGGCCAAGGATGAGGAGACGGGGAAGGGAGGACTCGACCCGCTTCGCGAGATGCTACGGCAAGCGCTGCGCGACCGTCGCCCTGAGGTTGAGCTCCTTATTCCGCTCACGCACGGCAAACTCCTCGCCGAGGCGCACCGTTTGGGAGAGATCCTCTCGAGCGAGCCCGATGAAGAGGAAGGGGTGATGCGGATCCGCGGACGGTTTCAGGCCGCGTCGCTCGCGCGTCTCGAGAAGGACGGCGCGGAGCGCGGCTGAATGCACGCGGAACGCCTGACGCGCCTCCGCGCTGCGCTCGCCGCGAGTCAGCTCGACGCCCTCCTCGTGAGTGCGCTGCCCAACGTGCG
>JAYTDH010000345.1:0-6154 GCA_043736095.1 Gemmatimonas sp. | reverse complement strand
TACACGCGCGATCCCGATCAGGACGGCGAGCGCAACGTGACGGTTCGGCGAGTTGGCGACGAGCAGCTCGTGATGGTGGGCTACAAGGTCCCCGCCGGGACGCATCCGGATTTCGCGGCGCTCGAGGTCTTCACGCAGGTGATCTCGCAGACGCCTGGCGGCCGACTCCACAAAGCGCTCGTGCAGCCCGGCAAGGTCGCGGGAATCGGCGCGGTCTCCTTCCAGTTCAAAGAGCCCGGCATCTTTCTCGCCTTCGCGAACCTGCGGAAGGAGCAGGATTTGGCCGAGGCGCGACGCATTCTCCTCAGCGAGATCGAAGGAATCGCGCAGACTCCGGTGACCGAGGCCGAACTCTCGCAGGCCAAGGCCACGCTCGTCCGGCAGACCGAACTCATGATGAACAGCTCGCAGAATATCGCGCTCGATCTTTCCGAGTGGGCGGCGATGGGCGACTGGCGCTGGCTCTTCGTCCACCGCGACCGCGTGGAGAAAGTCACGGCGGCCGATGTGAATCGCGTCGCGATGGCGTATTTCAAAACGGACAATCGCACCGTCGGACAGTTTCTGCCGACTGATGCGCCGAGCCGGGTGACGATTCCTGCAGTAACCGATTCGGCGATCGCCGCGACCGCGACGGCATACCGTGGCCGCGCGATTCTCGCCGCCGGTGAGGCCTTTGATCCATCCCCTGAGAACATCGACGCCCGTGTTCAGCGCTCGAAGCTGCCGAACGGATTCACCTTGGCGCTCCTACCAAAGCAGACGCGCGGCAACACGGTCACGGCGCGCATCACTCTGCGGCACGGCGACGTACGCTCGCTCACCAATCGCAGCACCGCGTCACAGATGATGAGCCAGATGCTCGACAAGGGTACGGCGAAGCACACGCGTCAGCAGATCCGGGAGGAGTTCGACCGTCTGCGGGCGCAGGTCAATGTCGGTGGCGCGGGGAACAATATCGCGGTCAACATCACCACGACGCGAGACAACCTGATGCCGACTCTCGCGCTGGTGGCCGAAATTCTTAAGGAGCCGATTTTTCCGGAGAGCGAGTTTGAGGAGATCCGCCGTCAGACTCTCGCGGGCATCGAATCGCAGAAATCCGAACCCGTCACACTCGCGTTCACTGAGTTTCAGCGGCGCATGACCCCGTACCCCAAGGGACATCCGCTCGAGACTTCGACGATCGATGAAGACATCGCCGAGATGACGGCGCTGACGTTAGCGCAGGTGAAGTCGGTGTACACCGATATGGTCGGCGCCTCGTACGGCGATCTCGCGGTGGTTGGTGACTTCGATGCCGCGGCCGTGAACACGTGGGCGCGCGAGACCTTCGCGACCTGGCGGTCACCGCGTCCCTTTGCGCGTCTGGAGCGCCGATTCTTCGACGTGCCGCAGTTCACGGCAAGCATTGAGACTCCCGACAAAGCCAACGCCTTCTTCCTCGCGGGGCAGAATCTCCGCATCCGCGATGATCAGCCCGACTATCCGGCGCTGGTGATCGGCAACTTCATCCTCGGTGGTGGGTTCCTCAACTCGCGGCTCGCCACGCGCATTCGTCAGCGCGATGGTCTCAGCTACGGCGTGGGCTCTGGGTTGAGCGCACAGTCACTCGATGCGGTCGGCAGCTTCTCGGCCAACGCGATTTATGCGCCGGAGAATATCCTGCGGCTCGAGAGCGCCTTCGGCGAGGAGATGGGACGCATCCTCAACGAGGGTATCACCGCCGAAGAGCTCGACGCTGCCCGTTCGGCGTGGCTCCAAGGGCGCATTCAGCAGCGCGCCAACGATGGCCAGATCGCCGCGATGTTTTCGGCTCAGTACATCACGGGGCGCACGATGGCGTTCGAGACACAGCTCGAAGCACGCGTGCGCGCGCTTACCGTGCAGGATGTGAATGCCGCGATGCGGCGCAATATCAATCTCGCTCGCATCTCCACGGTGCGGGCCGGCGACTTCAAGAATAAGCCGGCCACGCCATTGCCGACGCGGCCGTAGCACGGAGGAAAGACGGATGAAACACCGAGGTAAGACGGATGTAGCGTTGCAGACGTAGCGCTTGCTCTGACGCTTGCTCTGACGCTAGCGCTTGTCTTTGTCGGTGGCGGCCGGGCGACCCTTATTCTGGGCTCGCTCGGCCGCTGCCACATGTGCCTCAAGCAGCAATGAGCGGAGATCGTCCGGGCCGCGACCACTCGCGTTGAAGAGACGCGCGAACGCGGCGCGCGCGCCGGCCACGTCGCCGGAGCGAAGTCGCGAGAGCACCGCAGCATCGAGGAACCAGCCAGGCTGCACCCACGCCGTGCCCTTGTCGCGCTCGGCGAGTTGCGGGCCCACCTCGCGTGCGGCCGCCGCCCAGTTGTAGGTAGAGGCCGCGCGCTGGAAGCGAAGTCCCGAAAGCGCACCGGCGGGCGCGCCCTGGGCCGTCATATAGCGCTCCATGCTCGAATACCACGCGCTATCCACCACGCCCATCGACCCCTGATGGCGATCACGCTCGACCGCCATCGCTTCGGTGAACCAGAGCGGCCAGTCAGAGGGCGCGCGGCCACTCTTCCACTCAAGCTCGAGGCGCTCCTCACGCAAGCGGGCGACGGCGGTGCGACGGCGCGAGTTCCCCGAGTCCGCGACATAGCGCTGGGTGCGCAGTTGCGTGGAGAGGCCCTGCGAGATGAACCGATTGTGTGTGAGCACAGGGCGCGGATCGTTGAGCCACCCGATGCGACGCTCACCGAGTGCAGCGGCGAGGTCCCAACGCTCAACGGGAAGTGACGAGAACCCGAAGGCCTCGCGCCGGAGAAAACGCGCCAGCTCGGCGCCCAGATCTAACCGCGGATAAAAGTCAGAGTTTGGTTCGGGCGAGAGCGCCATCAGTGGCGCGATCTCGCGACTCGTAATCAGTCGCGTCGCTTCGAGCATCGCTGGCGTGAGCGGGCGGAACCGCTGGAGGTCGCGCGCGATGTCCTCGCGCTCGAAGACCGTCCAGTCGGGTGTCGGAAGCTGTGGCCCATTCGACGCCACGACGAGCACGTCGACGTCGTTCGTGAGGAAGATCTCCCACGAGTCGAAGTGCCGGTCGAGCGCCGCGAGGATGCTAAACACGAGTTCATCTTCGATCTCGTACAGATGCAGCCACTGACCGAAGATTCCACCGGGAGCGAGGTACGAGGAGACGCGCCCGTAGAACTCATCGGTAAAGAGTCCCGACACACCGCTCACCCAGGGATTCGATGGCTCGGAGAGGATCAGATCGAACTTCTTCCCCGCAGAGGCGAAGTACGACTTGGCGTCGTCGTGCACAAAGAACGATCGCGGATCATCGAAGACGCGAATGTTCGCCGGGCGTAGTAGCCGCGAGGCTCTGATCATCTCCGGTTCGATGTCAATCGTCGTGACGCTCTTGAACGTCGGGCTGCCGAGCAGAAAATGCGACGACATCCCCGAGCCGTGTCCAATCACCGCCGCGCGCTCGGCGTTCGGTGCATGAGCGAGCGTGATGAGCGGGAGGAGTACCTGCGTCGCATCGTCGCCGCGCAGCGAGGGGCGATCGGCCACGTCGCTCGCGGGCTCCTCAAACCAGAACTTGGTGAGCGACGCATCGGGCTTGCCGTTCGTGGAGATGGTGAAACCGCTATCGGAGCCGTACTGCACGCTCACCGTCGCGGTGCGGCCATCCTGGTAGTAGACGATAGAGCGCGAATCCTCGCGTGGTACGAAGCCATACCGGAAAACGCCGCTCGTGAGCACCACAGGATCGAAGCCCGGCGAGAGGACCGCGGCAATCACCACAACGGCGCCGGCAATAGTCGCGAGCGTCGCCGTCCGCCGCAGTGTGACAACGTCACGCGCGCGCCACCACAGCAGCCAGACACCGACAATCAGATCGATCGCGCCGCCGAGAATCAGCAGGCCGCGGAGTCCGAGTGCGGGCATAAGCAGCAGCGACGCAAGGGCGACGCCGACGATCGAGCCCAGCGTGTTCCACGCATAGACCGCACCGATCGCGCGCTCACCGGCCCCCGCCGCGAGCAGACTCCGCGTGATCAGCGGGAGCGTCATGCCCGCGCAGAAGGTGGCGGGGAGCATTACGGCGAGCGCAAATCCGTAGCGCGCAATATTGAACACGGCGTAGCCGCCCTTGTTGCGCTGCACGGTGTCGAGAAGCGAGGCCATCCAGTCGAATGCTCCGAGGTACACGCCGAGCGTGGCGATGGCGAGCACGCCCATCGCGATCTGCACGAGGCCGAGGAGGCGCACGGTATCTGGCGACTCGTCCGCGGCCTGCCGCACGAAGAGCGCGCCGAGCGCGAGCCCGAGAATGAATGCCGAGAGCATGAGCTCGAAGGCGTGCGTCGCGCTGCCGAGCACCAGCGAGAGCATCCGGATCCACGCGATCTCATAGATGAACGAGGCGATCGCCGTGAAGAAGCTCGCGCCGAGCAGGAGGCGCCAGAGCCGACCACGGACGCCGGCATCGGTGGTGGAGGGCGTATCGGCGTTGAACGGGACGACCGGCATCGGCGCAACGTCTGCGGCCACCGCAGTCGGATCCAACGCTGGTGGTGCCGCCGCCAGGTCCGCCGCGCGTTGCAAGCGCACGACGGAGTACGTGGCCAATGCGACGATGAGATTCAGGACCGCCGCCACGATCAGCGTGCCCGGAAGTCCGGCGAGCTTTATGAGCCAAAAGCCGGCGAGTAGCACACCGACCGCCGCGCCAAATGAATTGGCGAAGTACAACAGGCCGAGGACCTGCCCACTCCCCTTCGCCTGTGCGGCGGAATCGCCGAGCCGCCGCAACACGCCGGCGGTCATCAGCGGGAAGGTCGTGCCGAGGAGCACCGACTGCGGCAGAATCAGCAGCGCCGCGAGCATCCACTTCACAATCAACAACGTCACGCCGCCAGCGAGTGCCGGAAAGAGTGAGTCGTATGCGAACGCGCTTGCCGCGGTGAAGACGTCGTGGAAACCGAGCCCAACAAGCCCGACGATTCCCTCGATGGCGGCGTACCAGAGCAGTGGCTCGCGTAGGCGGGCCGAGCGGCGCGAGGCGAGCGCGGCACCGGCGGACATCCCGCCGAGGAAGATGACGAGGACGATGACCTGCGCGTACGCGCTGTGTCCGACGAGGAGTCCGAGATAGCGACTCCAAATGGATTCGTAGATTAGTCCGGCGGCGCCGGAGAGCACGAAAATGAGTGCGAGCAGGGTCGTCATGCTCTCGAATCTATATCTGACCACCCATCACCACCCATCACCACCCCGGACTACCCAGGACTACCTAGGACTACCGAGCGGTGGCCATTCGGCGCGCCTAGGGACGGTCGCGCTGCTCCTCGACGAAGTCACGCGTCCAGTACATCACGAGCGTGCAGGGGGTGCGTGAGTCCGACGGCCAGGCGAAGCGCTTGTACGGCTCGGGAACACGCTCGTACACGTCATAATGCTCGATCGCGTAGATGTTCTCGGGGCGGATAATCTGCTCGCGCGGCGAACGCTCGCGGCCGTTGTACGCCTCGACCATACAACGCCAGCCGGTGACCGAGACGACCGTCCAGTCGAGGCGCTTCCGCTCCGGATCGGTGAAGGGGACTTTCCGGAAGCCCTGCATCCCCGCGAACATGTCGGCCCAGTAGTCGGAGCGGAGCGCCCTGAGCTCCTCGGGGCCGCGGAACTGTCCGATCCCGGCCTTGCGACGGCATTCGAAGCCATCGAAGCGCTGCGCCGCACAGCCATCGTGCGACACGATGCGCAGGGTGTCGATGAGCTGGATGGCAGTGCCGAGCGTGAAGTTGAGCGTGCCCTGACCGTCGTCGCCGACAGTGATGGCCCGTTCTACAGGGCGATAGCCCGGGGAGCGCGCCATGATGACCGACTGGCCCCACGGGATTCGCGTGAGGACGTACTTGCCTTCCGCATCGGTGCGCGTGGAGCGCTCGAACTGCACGGCGAGCACTTCGACGCCGCGGAGCGGTCGGCCGAGCGAGTCGGTGACGACACCGCGCAAAACGCCGGTCTGCGCCTCACCAACGGTGGCGCTCGCGACGAGCGCGATTAAAGCGAGGGTCAGAGCGAGAGTCAGGCGGCGCATGGCGTAGAATCTACCCCGCGAGGTCCCGAATTGGCATCGAGAACTCAGCGCGACACCAACTTG
>JAYTDH010000344.1:0-4336 GCA_043736095.1 Gemmatimonas sp. | reverse complement strand
CCGAGCCGCGTCTCCACGCGCGAACCAAAGAAAAAGAGTCCAAGCATGTTGAACAACAGGTGCGTGAAGCCCCCGTGTAGGAACATGTACGTCACGATCGTCCACGGGCGCAGCACAATCAGCCGAGGCACGAAGACGAGGTACTCGAGCAACAGCCCCGGCAGGAATGACTGGAGCGCGAACACGACAACATTCGCGATGAGCAACCGCATTACCCACGGGGTCATCGTGCGCCTCCAAGCAAAAGCTGGGCGCTTAGGTGTATCGCAATCACGGCGTGTCCATCAGCTGGCGCGTGAGATAGGTGTACTCAAGCGCGCTCCGTCGCGCGGCTTCCACGAGATTCGCCGCCGCCGAGTGACCGCCGTCGATATTCTCGTAGTAGAGGTACGGATAGCCGAGCGCTTCGAGCTTGGCCGCGGCCTTGCGCGCGTGCCCGGGATGCACACGATCGTCCTTGGTGCTGGTGAAAATGAAAGGCATCGGATAGTTGCGTCCCGCCGCGAGCGCTTGATACGGCGAATACTTCAGGATCCACGCGCGCTGCTCGGGAATGTCGGGATTCCCGTACTCGCCAATCCAACTCGCACCAGCCAGCAACTTGTGAAAGCGCAGCATGTCAAAAAGCGGTACGCCAATGATGACCGCACGAAAGAGCTCAGGACGCCGAGTCATGGCCACGCCCATGAAGAGCCCGCCTTGCGAGCCACCCTGGATCCCCAAACGCCGCGGTGAGGTGAAGCCCTTCGCAATGAGATCCTCGGCGACGGCGATGAAATCTTCGTGCGCACGGTCGCGATTCGGTCCAATCGCCGCCTGATGCCAGGCCGGACCGAACTCACCACCACCGCGCGTATTCGCCACCGCGTACGCCCCGCCGCGCTCTAACCAGAGCTTTCCGCGCACCGCGGAGTAGCTCGGCAACTGCGAGATCTGATATCCACCGTAGCCACCGAGTACGGTTGGCGTCGATCCATCGCGAGGTGCGTCGGCGCGCCGCACAATGAAGTACGGGACCTTCGTGCCATCGGCGCTCGTGGCCTCGTACTGTTCGACAACCAAGCCGCTGGCGTCGAACTTGGCTGGCGCGGAGCGCACCACCTCGACGGTGCCGGCCGCGGCGTCCGCCAACATCAATGTCTGCGGCGTCACGTACCCCGACACGTTGATGAACAGTTGATCCGTCTGCCGCGACGCCGAACCGAGGGAGACGGTGAGATTCTGCGGGAGCGGAAGCCGCGTGCGGACCCAGCCAGTCGCACCGCGCGAATACGCGTACGCTGCGCCACGCACATTCTCGTAGAGCGCCACCACGATGCGCGTCCGCGTGAGGGTCACTCCCTCCAGCGCTTCGCGCGCACCGGGGCGAATAATCAACTCAGCGCGCGCCTCGGTCGGCCGCGCGGTGAGGGTTGCCAGTTCGTACGCGAGCAAATCGCCCGACTTGAATCCGTTCCAGTCCTGGCGTGCACTGAAGATCACGCGACCCTCGACGATCCCCTGAATACTGACGCGCGCGGGGAATGGCAGCGAAACAGGTCCAGCATTCGTCAGGAGCGAATATTCACTTTCCCAAAAGGTGCGGCCCCGGTACAGCAGGGTCGCGCGGACGATACCATCGGCGTCGCGCAATGTGAAGGCACCCGCAGAAACGTCCGTCTTTTCGCCGCGAAACACCTCGCGTGCCCGCTCGAGCGGCTGCCCGCGGGTCACGCGTTTTACCACATAGGCATAGCCCGAGTTCGTGACTTCACCAGGCGCCCATTCACGCCCGACCAAGAGTGTATTCCGATCGATCCACGTTGCGTCCTGCTTGCCTTCCGGGAAAGTGAATCCGCCCTCGATGAAACGCTTGGCCTCGATATCGTACTCGCGAATCGTGACAGCGTCCTTGCCACCATCCGAAAGCTGCACGAGACAGTAGCGCTCCGCGGGCTCCAAGCACTCGGCGCCCTTGAAGACCCAGTTCTTCCCCTCGTCACGCGCCAGCGCATCGATGTCGAGGATCGTCTCCCACACCGGTGTGGCGCTGCGATACGACGCGAGCGTCGTGCGGCGCCAGATCCCGCGGACATGGGTGGAATCCTGCCAGAAATTCGTGATCCGCGACGCGGCGAACGCTGGCGCTGGAATGCGATCTGAGGCATTCACGATTTCCAGTGCGGCGCGATTCAGGCCGGCGAAGCGGGAGTCGCCCTCGAGCACGCCAAGCGAGCGCGCATTCCGCTCGCGGACCCAGCTGAGCGCGCGATCGCCCTGCACGTCCTCCAACCAGAGAAACGGATCCGCAGGCTCAAGGGCCTGCGCCGGGGTGGACTGCGCGGCCACGGCGGCCGGGAGATTGAGAGCGGCCACGAGGATCAGGGCGAGACGACGGAGGGATCGCATAGACACCGGAGGGGTGAGGCCAAGGGCGGAAACGACCCGAGAAAGATACCCGTGTCGACCCCGTCAGACCCTAACGAGAACGGTCCCCCATCCGTGCCAACGGACGGCCCCTGCTTCCGCCTCAGGTCACTTCGGGATGGTCCGCCCGACAATCACCGTGATGTTGTCCGTCCCGCCGGCGTCGAGCGCCTCCTGCACTAACTGCTCAGCCGCCTGTTTCGCGCTGGTCATGGCCCCGAATACTTCGGCGATGCGTGCGTCGCTCACATGCTTGGTGAGCCCATCGCTACAGAGAAGATGCACATTCGCCCAGTCCGCGACGAGCGGCGTCACCACGGGCAACGACTCGTCCGCGCCGAGCGCACTGGAGAGCACGTTCGCCAGACGCGAGCGACTCGCTTCTTCGGCCGTGAGCGCGCCGGCGTCGACGAGCGACTGCGCGAAGGTCTGATCGCGCGTAATCTGGGTGAGGATGCCGTCGCGCCAGCGGTAATAGCGCGAGTCTCCGACCTGCAGCAGGTAGTAGCGCGGCCAGACGCCGAGAAAGAGGGTCAGCGTCGTCGCCATCGTTCTGGTGACCCCGATGACCTCTCGACGCTGTCTGATCGCCTCGTGCGAGCGGAGTGCCGCCGACTGCAGCGCGTCGGCGAATCCCTTTTCGTCGTCCTCGCGACCGAGATAGCAGGCCATCGAGTCGTGCACGTACTGCATCGTGGACTGCAGGGCGGTCGCGCTCGCATCGGCGCCGCCGACGCCGCCGCCGACCCCATCGGCGACCATCGCAATGAATGCCACACGTTCCTCAGCGGTCGGGAACGCATCGATGTTGGGCAAGCTCGTGGCGACGACCGCCATTCGCTTATAGACGGTCGCGAGCAGGAAATGATCCTGATTGTCCTTGCGGAGCTTCCCCTGATGCGTGATGCCGAATGTATCGAGCTCGTCGTCGCGCGGCTTACGTGTGTTGTCAGGACGTGCCGACATACCGTCTCCCGGTTCAGCGCCTCTCAGACTGCTTTGCTGCCACATCCCAGTTGAATACCACCACCACATCGGTCGCTTCGCCGATTGGGCGATCGACCATAATGAATCGTTGGTCGCCGAGTGCAATATCGTATGCCCGATAGTACGGGTCGCTGCCGAGCGCAGGATTCACGAACAGGGCGCGGCGCGCCTTGACGCTCAGCATCGCGCCCGGCTGGATCTCCGCCGCGATCATCTCCCCGCGCCGAGAGCGATAGAACAACTCGCGCCCGCTGCGCGACCAGAGTGCCTCTTCACCACCATCGATGGAGATCTGCACCCGCCCCGATCCTGGGTCGGCGAGTGGACGCACGAACACCTCGGCGCGTCCCGACTCGGTGGAGGTGTACGCGAACCATTTTCCGTCGGGGGAGAGTGTGACGCCGTACTCCTCGAAATCCGATGCCACGAGCGGCGCGGACTTCCCACGACCGCCGGAGTCGACACGATAGATGTCGCGGTTGCGTCCCCCGCCGGAGCCTAATCGCGCGAGCATTGTCCGCCCATCTCGGCTCCATTGCACCTCATCCACGTTGCGCGGATGCCAGAAGACCGACTCCGCCGGAGTCCCTGCGTCGGCGCGTCGCTGGTAGATCCCACGACGTCCCGTCGCGATGGAGACGTACGCGATTGTGCGACCATCGGGGAGCCAGGATGGTCGATAGTTTGAGCCGGGCCCCGAGGTGAGGCGTGTGAGTGGTCCGTTCGGCAACTCCTTGACCCACACCTGCTCGCCGTCAGGACTGAAGACCGTAACCGCCAGCCGCCGACCATCGGGCGAGAGTGCGAGGTTCGAGAACTGACCGCGCCAAGTCGAATCCAGCGGGGTCATGCGGCCGCTCCGATCAATTGAGACGATGCGATCGCGACCCGCAGTGTTGCCGAGTGCGTAGAGCAACGTGCCGTTGTCCGACACCGCGAAGGC
>JAYTDH010000343.1:0-21738 GCA_043736095.1 Gemmatimonas sp. | reverse complement strand
TTCGCCGTGATCGATGGCGTGCTCCGTACGGCTCCGCTCACGAACTACATCCTGCCAGGGATCACGCGCGCAGTGTTAATGGAGATTGTCGCGCAACTCGGCATCCGATGCGAGGAGCGTCCCGTCACCCTCCGTGAGCTACCCCACGCGGAAGAGCTCTTTGTGTGCGGCACGACCACCGACGTACAGGCAATCGTCTTGCTCGACGAAAAGCCGATCGCGTCCGGTGTGGTTGGGCCAGTGACTGCCAAACTCCGCGACGCGCTCGCGAATCGGCTGTATACTCGGTAATCACTTTCGCGCCGGCATCGCGTGTACGACTCCCTTCGTGCCTTCGTGGTAAACGTCTCATAATTCCCTGAGCAAACAAGCCAGCATGCCCCGAAGGAACCGCTGGCGACTTCCTGAGCCCGCCACTCAGCCGCCGCAGGTCGATGATTCGCTGCGCGTCGTAAGTGAGATTGCCCACGCCATCTCACGCGCAGACGATCCCGCCGAGGCGTTCCAGTTCGCCATCGACCGTGCGGCTCCAGCCGTCGGGGCGACTGTGGGAGCGGTCTTCGTGCTCGATGCCGGCGCGGAGCTGATGCGGACCGTCGCCGTGCACAACTGGCCCGATCGCTGGCGTCCCTGGCTCGGAGAGATGCGCGTGCGTGTCGGATTCGGCCCGGCCGGTGAGGCCGCCAGCGAGCGGCGACTGATCGCCGTACCGGATGTCTTTGCCGATGCTGGGCTGGAGGACTGGCAGGAGGTGGCGCGCGAGCTGGGCTTCCGGGCGCTCGTCTCCCTCCCGCTGGAGGCCGGCGGGCGCATACTCGGGGCGGTCAGCTTCTACTTCGCCGCCCCCGGAACCCCCGATGCCGCCACGAACGCCCTGATGCGCACCGTCGCCGACCTCCTCGCCGTGATCGCCGAGCGGGACGCGCTGCGCACCCGGCTACGGCACACCGAGGCGGCGCTCGAGGATGAACATTCTGGCGCCATCGCCCGTAGGGTGTCCACAGAGGACAACCAGCCAACCGCAGAGTAGATTGCGGGTGTCTGAACGATACCCGCCCTTTGGAGAGCTCCTCGTGACGCGTCACCATCAGTCCAGCCGTACGCTGCAGCATCAACGCACCACGCTCAGCGCCAACGATGTGTTGTCGTCCGCACGCGATTTCTTCTCGCGTCGGTCCGGTATTTACGCGGCGTTCCTCGAGAAGCAGGGCCCGAACTGGATGAGCCTGCGCGGGCAGGGCGGCGAGGAGATTATCGTGGCGGCGACCGAAGAAGCAGGCGGCACATCGGTGACGGCGTCGTCGTACCTCTTCGACGCGCAGGTCGCGCAGTTCTTGGCCTCGCTTCCGCCGGCCGATGCCGTCGCGGCGGTGGCATGAGTGTGCTGAACGCGTTGCGCGCGCGCCCCGGGGTACTCGCGCTCGGCGCGGAGACGGCCGGCGCATTCACCCTGCGCGTCCAGATGCCGGAAGTCTGGGACGTCATCGCCGTACGCTGTGCGGCGGACACCTCCGTGATGGCGCTCAAGCGTGCCGCGTTCGATGCATTCGGCCAGCATCATCATCCGATCGAGGATTATGTGATGAAGATCCGCGGCATCGAGGTGCTTGATGAAGGCGCGCCGCTCGCCGTGGCCGGCGCGCGCGAGGGCTCGACCTTCCTGCTCACCTACCGCGGAAGCCGGCCGGTCCGCTGAGCGCCGCGGTGGAAACTTCAGCTCCCGAGCATCGCGAGTCGCGCGACGAACTCCTCGCCGCCGCCGCCCGCCTGCGCGCTGAAGTCGCGCGACGAATCGTGGGGCAAGAGGACGTGCTCGATGAAATCCTCATGGCGCTCGTGGCCGGCGGCCACGCATTGCTCGTTGGCGTGCCGGGGCTCGCCAAGACATTGATGATTCGCTCGGTGGCCGAGGCGATGGCGCTGGACTTCCGCCGCATCCAGTTCACGCCGGATCTCGTGCCGAGCGATATCACCGGCACCGAGCTCCTCGAGGAAGACACACAGACCGGGCATCGATCGTTCCGCTTCGTGCGTGGCCCCGTCTTTGCGAACATCGTACTCGCCGACGAGATCAATCGCGCACCGCCACGCACGCAGGCCGCATTGCTCGAGGCGATGCAAGAGCATCGCGTGACGGCCGCTGGCACGACGATGGTGTTGCCCGATCCATTCTTTGTGCTCGCGACGCAGAATCCGATCGAGCAAGAAGGCACGTACCCCCTGCCCGAAGCCCAGCTCGACCGTTTCCTCTTTGACATTCGTATCGGGTATCCCGGCGCGGAGGACGAAGTGGCGATTCTGCGGGCGACCACGGGCGTCAGCAACGAAGCCCTCACGCCAATCATCGCCGCGCATCAGGTGCGCGATCTCCAGCGGATGACGCGCGAGATTCCGGCCGCTGATGCCGCCTTGCGCTATGCGGCGGCACTGGCGCGCGCGACGCGCCCCAAGAGTGGTGAAGCGACCGCGCTCGTGGAGCAGTACGTGCGGTGGGGTGCCGGACCGCGTGCGGGCCAAGCACTGATTCTCGGCGCCAAGGCTGCCGCGCTCCTCGCCGGGCGTCATGCGGTTGCGCCCGACGATATCCGTCGCGTGGCGCGGCCCGTGTTGCGACATCGGGTGTTGCCGAACTTCGCGGCGGAGGCTGAAGGGGTGGACGCAGAGCAGATTGTTGAGGATCTGCTCGAGCGAGTGCCCGAGCCCCGCGGCCTCACCGGGATCTAGCGATGCCGGTCGGCCCGTACGGCGCGCTCCTCGACGCCGTGCGCGGCGTCCGCTGGCCTGCGCGACGCGCGGTGCCGCAGGGCGCACCTGGTGCGCACCAAGCGCGCTCCCGAGGCGCCGCACCAGAGTTCGCGGAATACCGCCCCTATCGCCAGGGAGACGACCCCAAGCGCCTCGATTGGAAGCTGCTTGCGCGGAGTGATCGTGCGTTTATCCGACTCGCTCCCGATCATGCGACGCTCAGTACCACCTTCATCGTCGATGCGAGCGCGTCGATGGCATTCCCCGCCGCCGAGGCCAACAAGTGGACACTCGCGAAGCGGCTCGCCGTGGCACTCGCGGCGGTCGCGCATTCGGGAAGTGATCCGGTTGGGGTGGTGATCGCCGCGGGATTTGTATCGCAGCGATTAGAACCGCGCACGCGGCATGGCGTGGTGGGGGAGATCACGCGTGCGCTAGACGCGACCAAGCCAAGTGGCGCGCCGTCACTGGCTCCCCACGTCAGCACGAGCGCGCCGCGCTGTGTGGTCATCACGGACTGCCTCGGTGATCTGGCGGAGTTACGACAGGCGCTCGCGCGTCACGTGGTGCGAGGCGGGGAAGCGTATCTGCTGCACGTGGTGTCGCGCCTCGAGTTGGAGCCCACGCGCGACGCGGTGCTCGCGACCGATCCGCGCGACCCGTCGCTCCGACGTCCGCTGCTCGCCTCGTCGCACGAGGCCTACCGCGAGCGATTCGATGCGTTCCGTGCCGAGGTGGCCCGGATGATGCGCGCCGATGGCGTCCAGGTGTTCGAGGTGCTGGACGATGCGCCGGTTGATGTGCTGGTGCGGCGGACTGTGCGATGAGCTTCCTCGCGCCCTGGATGATGCTTCTCGGTATCGCAGCGGCGCTCGCGGTGTTCGCGCTGCATCTGCTCACCACGCGTCGTCCGCCGGCCCAGATGCTCCCGACCGCGCGCTTCGTGCCAGAGAGCGAGATGGTTGCGGTCGCGCGGGCCAGCACGCCGACCGACATCCCACTCTTGATCCTTCGTGCGCTGGCGATGCTGCTCATTGGCGCCGCGTTCGCGCATCCGGTGCTCAACGCGCCTGGCCCGCAGGTGCGCACGGTGGTGGCGCTCGAGTGGACGAACGCGTTGACCGACGTCGCCTCGGTGCGTGCCGCGGTGCGGCCGTTCATTGGGCGCGGAAACGCACTGGTGGTGTTCGATACCGCCGCGCGTGAGATTCCACTCGAGGCGTTCGATACGCTGAGCGCGCCATCGCCGATGCTGCGACGTGCGGCTCTCTCGCCGATGTTCGTCGTGGCGCGCGATGCGGGAGCGCGCATCGCCCGCGGCGCGGATTCCGTGCGGTTGGTCGTCTTCACGCAGGTGAGTGGCGATGGCGTTGACGCGGCGACGGCGGCGTGGCGTGCGGCGTGGCCCGGGCGTGTGGAGATCATCTCGGTCGGAGTGCAGGCCGATACGATTCTCTCGCCGCGCGTCGAAATCATTGGCGCACTCCCGGACGATCCCATCCTCCCCGCGATGACGTTGCTCGATGCGGCGCGCGGCGGACACGCGGTACGGCTCGTACGCGGCGCGCCACGTGCGGTTGACGCATCGTGGGTGCGCGAGGTGCCAGGGGCGGTGCTCGTGTTATGGCCAGCGGTTTTCGCCGACACGGTCGCGTCCGATGGAGTCGTCGCCTTCGGCGGCAACGCGATCGCGCCGCTGGTTGCACCGCTGGCGCGAGTACCGGAGCGCGGAAATGCGCCGGAGCGTGCCCCTGCTACATCTGTTTCTTCTTCTTCTTCCCCTTCTCCTTCTTCCTCTTCCCCTTCTCCTTCTTCCTCTTCCCCTTCTCTTTCTTTTTCTGCGCCTCTCGGTCGCGCCGTAGCCCGTTGGCGCGACGGGACGCCGGCAGTAACCGAGCGGGTGATCGGCCTCGGCTGCTCGCGGACGGTTGGCATCGGGCTGCCGAGCGCTGGCGACCTCGTGCTCCGGCCGCCGTTCGTACATTTCCTCGCCGCGATGCTTGCGCCGTGCGGCGGAGCACGCGCCCCCTCGCTTCCTGATTCATCGGTGGCGTGGCTGCGCGCCGCAGGTCCGTTGGCCAGCGGTCCCAAGCTCGCGGCCACCGAGGCGTCGTCGCCGATGGCGAAATGGCTGCTGCTAATCGCGCTCGGCTTGCTGCTCGTGGAGCAGCTCGTGCGTCGGCGCCCCGCGCGGACGGACTCGACGATCAATGCCGAGTCTAACGGCCCGCTCGAGGTCACGTCGTGAGCGCGCCGGTACGTCATAGCCGCGCACGCCTTCGGAGCGCTCGGCGCCGATTAATCTCGGCGACTCTCGCGCGCGCGCTGCTCTGGGTCGCACTCAGCGTGGTGCTCGCCGGGGGTGCCGTGCTTGCAATCGACATTCTCGTGGGACTCACGGTGAACGCGCGTGCGTGGCTGGTCGCTGCGCCCTGGCTCACGGCCTTCGCGGTGCTCGCGTGGCAGCTCGCCAAGCCGATCCGTGCGGCGCTGCGCGTCAGCGACGAATCGCTCGCGCTCTGGTTCGAGCGACGCATTCCGTCGCTGCGCTATGCGCTCGTGACGTCGACTGGGCTCGCGGACGACCCACGCGCAGAAGCGTTGGAGCAGGTCGTTGCGGCAAGTCCTCTCGAGCAGGAGGTCGGCCTCGCAACGCGGCGCGCGCTCGCACGTCCCGCGCTCGCGCTCGCCCTGCTGATTGCGCTCGTGCTCCTCTTGCCTGATGGCGCCGTGGGCCGTGTCACAACACCCGCCGAAGGAGATGCCCTGGATCGCCTCGGTGCGGGCGCTGGCGCGACGATCGACCCACTCGCCATTATCGTGGTGCGCGTGGCGTCGCCCGCGTACAGCGGACTCGCTGTCAAGAGTTACGACGATCCGGCCAGCGTTGCCGCGCTCGTTGGGAGTCGTGTGACGATTGAAGGCCGCGGCACTGGCGTTCGCGCCGTCCGGGGAACGATGACCGACGCGGCGGCGACCGTCGGTGACCGGTGGCGCATCACGTTGCCAGTCCCACCGAGCGCGGAGGCGGTGCGACTCACTGCCGGGCCGCGTGAGCGCGTGCTCGTCCTCGAGCCCATCATCGATTCGGTCCCCATCGTGCGACTCGATGCGCCCGCACGCGACACAGTTCTTCGCGAAGCCACGGGCACGATCGAACTCGCCGCCGACATCCGCGACAATCTCGGCATCGCCGACGGGTATTTCGAGATGGTCATCAGCTCAGGCGGCGGCGAGCTGTACTCTTTCCGCACCGTGAAGCTGGCGGAGAAGCGATTCGGCGCAGGGTTGCGACGCGGGCAGATCTCGAGCCGCGTCCGCCTCGACTCGCTGCGCCTCAAGCCTGGCGATCTCGTGCATCTTCGCGCGCTGGCGACCGATCGCAATGATCTCGCGGGTGCGGGACGCGGTGCCTCTGAGACGCGGACGCTGCGCATCGCACGTTCTGATGAGTACGACTCTGTGAGTGTAGATCCCGCGCCACCGAGTGAACCAGAGAAAGACGCCCTCTCGCAACGGATGATCCTGCAGCAGACGCAGGAGCTTGTGACGCGACGCGCACTGCTCTCGCCCCAAGCGTACACCAATCAGTCGCGCCGCATCGCCGTGGACCAAACGAAGCTGCGGAAGAGGGTTGGCGAGGTGGTCTTCACGCGTCTGACTGAGAACTCCGGCGGAGAACACGAGCACTTCCCGGGCGATGGCCACGCGGGCGTGGCCGATGGCGCGGTGAATGCCGATGCACTGCTTGCGCGCGCCGAGGCGGCGGCGAATATCGATCCGACGCGGAATCTCGATAATCACGGCGATGAGACGCCGGTCGTGGCCATTAACCGGCCGCTCCTCGAGGCATACAATCACATGTGGCGCGCGAGCGAGGAGCTTGAACTCGGAGCGCCTGAGCGAGCTGTCCCGTGGATGCAACATGCGATCGAGGCGTTGCAGCGCGCGCGTGCCGCCGAGCGGATTTATCTCCGCGGTCGTCCGCCGCGCGTCGTGGTCGATCTGAATCGCGTCCGCCTCGCCGGAAAGGATGAGGCCCGTCCTGAGGCGCGCGTCCCGCGCGCCGCGATGGATCCGGCGCGGGCGGCGCGACTCGCGCGCTTCGATCTCGCACTCGGCGTCGTCGCGCGCGACCCTGCCGCCGCCGCCGATTCTCTGCTTTTGATTCGCGTGTCGTTGCCGAATGAGGAGCGAGCGGCGGCGCTGACGCTCGATGCCGCCGCAATCGCGCTCCGTAAAGGGGGCGAGGTGACCATGCAGCTCGTCGCCGCACGCCGTGCGCTCGTGCAGGATCCGCCGCGCCGCGCCCCCCTCAGCGCTTGGGGATTATGATGGCGGAATTCACTTGGGCGACCGCGCAGTACGACTCCGGCGATTGGGACAGCGCACCGATGGTGCCGCCGAATCTGATTGACTCCGTGGCGCGCTATACGTCGATTGACGTCGCGCCCACCGGCGTGATTGTGCCGCTTGGCTCGCGCGACCTCTTCAAGTATCCGCTCGTCTGCCTCAC
This sequence comes from Gemmatimonas sp., assembly GCA_043736095.1. Classification (GTDB taxonomy): domain Bacteria; phylum Gemmatimonadota; class Gemmatimonadetes; order Gemmatimonadales; family Gemmatimonadaceae; genus Pseudogemmatithrix. Next base: position 14,477 of record JAYTDH010000343.1, on the reverse strand, counting down.
CGGGCATTTGCCGGTGCGCTTCAGCGAAGTCGAGCGCACGACCCTGCGCGAGTACTGTCGCCGCGGTGGGCTGCTGTTTGTGGACGATCATAACCACGACATCGATGGCGAGTTCCACCGCTCCGCGACAGAGGAGATCACGCGCGCCGTCGGTCCGCTCGTGGATCTGCCGAACGATCACGAACTGTATCGCGCCTTCTTCGTGTTTCAGGACGGTCCACCCACGACGAGCCACGAGCTCAATGGATGGGGCGACAATCTCGTCCACAAACATCTCCAGTGTGTGATGCAGGACGGACGCATCTGCGTGCTCTACAGCAGCAAGGACTACAGCTCCGAGTGGAACTATCATCCCGACAACAAGCGATTCCTTTCGGTGGATAACACGCGTTTCGGCGTGAACGTGGTGGTGTATGCGCTCACCCGCTGAGCGACTCGCGCGGCGCGCGCGCATCGAGGGAGCCTCGCGCGTTGTCGGGCTTGGCGCGCTCGTGCTCGCGCTCGGCATCTCGGCGGTGCTTGCTGCGCGCGGCCCCCGCGGTGCGACAATCATTCGTTCCGTATTCGCTGAGTCGCCCAGTGCGCTCGTGCGCGACTCGCTCGCGGCGCTGCAGCGCGCGGGCCGCGAGGTGCCGTGGCGCGAACTGCTATTGCGCGAGGGGCCGTCGCGCGAGGCTATATCGCGCGGTGCGATTGCTCCGCTCATCGCGATGGCGGAGCCCGTGCGCGAACCGGGGGATCGGTGGCGCGTCTCGGCCGTCGGCGCCGGACCGCTGCTCGCGCTCGATTCCCTTGGGCCGCTCGACTCACTCGACGCAGCGAGCGTGCTGACGACCGATGCCGTGCGCGGCGCGGTACGCGTGAGGGAGGGGAGCACCGAGGCACGCGTGCGTCCGACGGACCGCGTCACGATCGGTCGCATCGTCGTGCTCGGACGCGCCGGATGGGAGCCGCGCTTCGCGATCACCGCGCTCGAGGAGGCGGGCTGGCGCGTGGATGCGCGGCTCACCCTCGGGCGCGAGCGCGACGTGTTGCAGGGAGATTTCACGCCGCGCATCGCGCGACACGCAGCGGCGATTGTCTTCGACACCGCCTCTCTCGCGCGCGAGGCACCCGCGCTGCTCGCGTTCGTGCGCGACGGCGGCGGAGTGATCCTCGCGGGCGAGGCGGCGCGTGCAGAGCTGCCTGCGTTCCGCGCGATTGTCGGGGCGCGCGTGACGGCGTTGCAGCCGCCGATTTCGCGGACGTTTGAGATGGATGCGCCCACGCGTGCGCTCCCCTTGTACGCGCTCGGCGAGCGCCGTACCGATGCCGTCGTCATTGAGGAGCGCGATGGCACGGGAGCCGTTGTGGCGCGACGCGTTGGGGCCGGCAGAGTCATTCAACTCGGGTACGCAGAGACGTGGCGGTGGCGCATGGAGGGAGAGGGTCGCGCCATCGAAGGGCACCGAGCCTACTGGTCGCGCCTCGTGGGTGAGTCCGCGGCGGCCACCGCGACGCCGCGAAACGCGCGGCATGCCGCTCCCCATGATCCGAGCTTGAACGACCCCGCGCCGCGCGCGAGTCTTGTGCAGGCGCTCGGCGCCGCGTCGCTTGACGCGGGTTCGATGCCGGCGTCGCTCCCGACCCTCCCGCGCTGGCTCGGGCTTCTCATCATCGCCACACTCCTCGCCGAGTGGGCATCGCGCAGAGGCCGAGGGGCCGCATGAGTCTCGCATTCATTTCGCATGCCGACGTCGGGTTCCACGACACCGGGTGGGGCCATCCTGAGCACGTCGGCCGCATCCGGGCGATCACCCGCGCGTTGCGGTATCACCCCGAGCTGTTCATGGCGCTCGATCATGTCGAGGGGCGGCCGGCAACGGAGGAGGAACTCACACTTGGTCACGACCTCGCGTACATCGCGCGGGTGCGCGACCTCGCGGCGGCGGGAGGCGGACGCCTCGATGCCGACACGCTCGTGAGTGCCGGGTCGTGGGACGCGGCGCGCGCCGCTGCGGGGTGTGTGATTGAGGCCACTGAGCGCGCGCTCGATGGGCGCAATCGCCGCAGCTTTGTTGCGGTGCGCCCGCCTGGGCACCACGCGTTGCGCGGGCAGGGGATGGGTTTCTGTCTTTTCGGGAGCGTGGCGATCGCTGCCTTGAAAGCGCTCACGCTCGGCGCGCAGCGGGTGTTAATCGTGGATTGGGACGTGCATCACGGGAATGGCACGCAGGCGCTTGTGGAGCACGACCCGCGCATCCGATTCGTGTCGATGCACCAGTGGCCCTGGTATCCGGGGTCGGGCGCGGCCGATGACCATGGGCCGCACGCGAGCATCTGGAACGTGCCGATGCCCGCGGGGCTGCCGGCGGCGGAGTACCTGAGCGCGCTCTTTAGGGCGGTGGACGCTGCGACCGCGGGTTGGACACCGGACGTTGTGCTCGTATCGAGCGGCTTTGACGCGATGGCGCGCGACCCACTGGGCGGATTCACGCTGGAGGTGGAGGATATCGGGACACTCACGCGGGAGATCGTGACCCGCGCTGAGGGGTGGTGCGAGGGGCGCGTGGTGAGCGCGCTGGAGGGGGGGTATGAGCCTGATCGCGTGGGCGCTGGGGTAATCGCGCATCTTGAGGCGCTCCGCTAGCGGTAGGTCGCGTCCTTCGTAGCTTCCTCGTATGTCAAAGCGCAATCCGGCCAAGCGCAATCCGGCCAAGCTGAGGATCCGCAAGAGCGCGGAGTTCGCGATTCCCTCCGACGTAGCTCATCCGCGTGCGTGGTATCGCGATCCTCATGGCGCGCTGCGCACGGATGTCCCACCCGGGGAATTCCCCGCGATCCTTGCGACAGGCGTGGGTGTGCTCTGGGTGGATATCGACGTCGGGAGCCCGCAACAGCATGCGTTGCTGCACGATGTCTTCAAGTTCCATCCCCTGAGTATCGAAGACACCACCTCGACCGAGGGGCGGGTCAAGTTTGAGGAGTTTCCCGAGTACGCGCTCACCGTCATCCGTGGGGTGCGCTTCGTGACGGAGACGGAGGAGTTGTACGACATCGAGACGTACAACCTCTGGAGTTTCATCGGGCGCAACTTCGTCGTGACCGTCCACGGGCCGCACGCTCCGGGCGTGGAGACGGCCGCCGATCGAATCAGACGTTCTGGCGATCTCCTCACCCGTGGGCCCGCGTGGCTGCTGCATCAGATTCTCGATGCGAATGTCGATGCGTACTTTCCGGTGATGGATCAGCTCGACGAGTTCGTCGATGGGCTGGAGTCGCGGGTCTTCGTGAACTTCGATCAGGACGCGCTGCGCGATATCTTCTCCGTCAAGCGCCTCGTGTTGCAGCTTAAGCGTCATCTCTCGCCGATGCGCGAGGTGTTCAACGTGTTGCAGAGCCGCCCGTGCGCGCACATCGGCACGGATGCACAGCTCTACTTCCGCGATGTGTACGATCACGTCATCCGACTTAACGAATCGCTCGACACGTATCGCGACCTGCTCTCCAGCACCCTCGACTCGTACCTCACGCAGGTGTCCAACCGGATGGGCCTCGTGACGAAGGGCCTGACGGTCGTCGCGACGATGAGTGTACCGTTCGTCGTGGTAAGCGGGATGTGGGGCATGAACTTCGCCGACATTCCGCTCTCCGCATCGCCCAATGGTTTCTGGGTGATGATGGCCGTGCAACTCGGGCTCGGCGGCGGGCTCCTGCTCGTCTTGCGGCGCAACGGGTGGCTGTAGCCCTGCCGACCCTCCAGATTTCCCTTCGTGTTCTGTCCTGACTGCGGTACTTGGAATCGAAGCTCGGTGCGGGCCTGCCTGAACTGCGCGCAGACCCTTCCTGATCTTCCGCTCACTGGCGAAGCGCCTGATCACCTGATCACGTCGCTGCGCCACGCCACGGGGCATCGCTACAAGATTATGCGCCGCATCGGGACCGGCGGGATGGCCGACGTGTACGAGGCGCGTCACCATCTGTTGGAGCGCCCGCTCGCTGTAAAGGTCATGCACGCGCACCTCGCGCGCGATGCCGAGATGCGCCTGCGCTTCCGTCGCGAGGCCGAGGCGGCGAGCCGCCTCCTACATCCCTTCATCTGTGCGCCATTTGACTTCGGCGAGACAGAAGATGCGATCTACCTCGTGCTGCCATTTCTCGGCGGCGGATGCCTCGCGGACGACCTCTCGCGCGATCGCACCGTGGCGCCCGGACGCACCGCACGGATCGCCGCGCAGATCTCCACTGCGCTCGACTACTCCGCGCGTCAGGGCGTGATTCATCGCGACGTGAAACCGGACAACGTCATCTTCGATGCCGATGGCAACGCGGTGCTCACGGACTTCGGAATCGCCACCGCGTATTTCCACGGTCGCATGACCGCCGGCGGGCGCGCGATGGGTACGCCGCACTACATGGCCCCCGAGCAAGCCATGGGTCGCTTCGCCGATGGTCGTGCCGATCTCTACGCCGTGGGGGTGATGCTCTACGAGTGCCTGAGTGGGCAAACTCCGTTCGACGGGCCCGACGGGTACGCGATTGGCTACAAGCATGTCCACGAGACACCGAAACCGGTGCGCGAGATTGCGCCCGGCGTTCCTGAAGGGCTCGCCACGATCACGATGAAGTGCCTCGAGAAGGCGCCCGAGGCACGCTATCAACGCGGACACGATCTGGCCGATGCCATCTACCTGTGGATGCACGAGTCGGGTATTCGCGACGAGCCACCGGTGCGCGCATCGCGCCCACTGGGGTGACCACGCGGCTCGTCGAGGTCGCGCTCCCGCTCCCGCTGCTGCGCACCTTCACTTACGCAGTTCCTGAGCGCACTCGGCACCCCGTGCATGCGGGGAGTCGCGTCGTGGTGAACGTGCGCGGCAAACGCGTCATCGGCATCTGCATCGGCGAGAGCGATGGAGTGCAGCTCGGCGGCAAAGAGGCCAAGCCGCTGCTCGATGTGCCGGATTCGTATCCCACGCTTGGGGCCGATCTGCTCCACGTCTGTACGTGGATGGCCGAGTACTACGTGGCGCCCGTGGGCTTGGTGATGCGGGCCGTGCTCCCCGCCGCGATGGGTGTCGCGTCCAAGCCAGACGCGCCCGCGAAGATTGAGCGGATTCTTGTCGTGACGAAGGAACTCCCCACGCTGCTCGCGCGCGAAGAGGCATTCAAGCGCGCGCCCCAACAGCGACAGCTCTTCGAACTGCTTGAGCAGCTCGGCGGTCGCGCACCCGTGCAGCACCTCCTCGCGCAGCTCGGATGCACCGCCTCGGTGGCGCAGGGTCTTGTGAAGCGCGGACTCGTGCGAATCGAGGCCGCCACGCGCTTACGTGATCCCTTCGCCGCACGAGCAGCCCACGCGCCGAAACTTGTCACGCCGAGTGACGCGCAGGCGGTGGCGATTGCCGGCATCCTGAGCGGCGCGCCCGGCACGACCACACTGCTGCATGGCATCACCGGCAGCGGCAAGACGCTGGTGTATCTCGAAGTGCTCAAAGAAGTCGTGCTCAAGCGCGGGAAGAGCGCAATCGTGCTCGTGCCCGAGATCGCGCTCACACCACAAGCGGTGGATCGCTTCCGTGCGGTGTTCGGTGATCAGGTGGCCGTGCTGCATTCAGGGCTATCCGATGGCGAGCGCCTCGATGCGTGGCGCGCCTTGCAGCGCGGAGAACGGCGCATCGCGGTGGGCGCGCGCTCGGCGGTCTTCGCGCCGCTCCGCGATCTCGGCGCCATCATCGTCGACGAAGAGCATGAGGGGAGCTACAAGCAAGCCGAGTCGCCGCGCTATCACGCGCGCGAAGTGGCGATTGTGCGGGCGCGCGCCACGGGCGCGCTCTGCGTGCTTGGGAGCGCGACCCCGAGCCTCGAGAGTTGGGTCAACGCGCGTGACGGGCGCTATGTGCTCCTGAGCCTTCCTGAGCGCGTGGGCGGAGGAGCGCTGCCAAGTGTGAAGGTCGTGGATCTCCGCACCGAGGCTCGCAACGCACTCCCCGAGGAGCGTGCGCGACGTCTTGTGATCAGCGCCGAGCTCGAGGCGGCGATTCACGCCCGACTCGAGCGCAAGGAGCAGAGCATCCTCCTGCTCAACAGGCGCGGCTACGCGAGTTTTGTGCAGTGTGAGGAGGGCCACGTGGCTGTGTGTCCCAACTGTTCAATCTCGCTGACCTTTCACCGCACCCCCGAGCGACTCGTCTGCCACTATTGCTTGCATCAGGAATCGGCGGAGAAGCCCTGCGCTGAGTGTCAGTTGCCCCTCAAGCGGCAACGTGGGCTCGGTACACAGCAAGTCGAGCGGCTTCTGCTCGAGCGGTTCCCCACGGCGCGCGTTGCGCGGATGGATGTGGATACGACGAGCGGGAAGTGGGCGCATACCGAGATTCTCGATCGGGTCGCGAGCGGTGAGGTGGACATTCTCCTCGGCACGCAGATGATCGCGAAGGGACTCGACTTTCCGAACGTGACACTTGTCGGCGTGATCGACGCCGATATCGGGATCAATCTCCCCGATTTTCGTGCCTCGGAGCGCAGCTTCCAGCTGTTGAGCCAGGTCGCGGGACGTGCGGGGCGCGGCCCCAAGGGCGGCGACGTGTTCATCCAGACGCGGGTGCCGTCGCATCACGCGGTGCGGTGTGCGCTGACCCACGACTATCACGGCTTTATCGCCGAGGAGTTGCCGGCCCGCGAATCTCCGCCGTATCCCCCCACGCTTCGGCTGGCGAATGTGATCGTGAGCGGGCTCGACGAGGGCGCTGTGGCGCAGTTTGCCACCGAGGTGACCGACTGGTTGATAAAGGCCGATCTCAAGTTCGGGCTCGGCGTCACCGTGCTCGGCCCCGCGCCCTGCCCGCTCGAGCGCATCAAAAATCGCTTCCGTTGGCATGTCGTAATCAAGAGCACCGCGCCGGCTCCGCTCACGCGGCTGCTCCGTGGGCTGCTCACCGGCGTCGACGTGCCGACCGTGCACGATCTGCGGCTCGTGGCCGATCGCGACCCGGTCACCCTTCTCTAGCCCCTCGCTCGGGGCGAGATTTCAGGATGATTCAGATTCCCCTGTCGTCGGACGCTCGCGAGCGCTTCCTGATGGAGATCGCTGCGGTCGTCCCGAGGCACCGCATTTCGGCGGTGCACTTCTTCCCGCCTCTCCGCCAGGGTCCGATGGAGACCGGTGTGGCGGTGATTGCCGCGATGCCCGTGGGCGCGTTGCCGATCGTCATCGCGCTCGAGCCGACGGTCGAGGAGGGCGAGCAGTTCGTGGAAGGCGCGACGCTCTCCTCGCGACACGTGGTCTACTCGGCGCGGTACCGGTGGACCCGGAAGGGGCCGGATCGCGGCAAATGGGAGTGTGAAGTGGTCGCCGAGGCCGACGCGCCGCTACTCACCGTCGAGACCGTGGTGCAGGGCGTACGAAAGCGCGCGAACGAGCCGCTGGAGATTGAAAAGATCGAGGGCGATGCAGTGCGCGCGATGATTGCGAGTGCGGAATCGCGATGGCTGACGACCCCGTAGTCACGCGATTCGTCGCGTATCTGCGCGAGCATAACCTGCCCGTCACGGCGCAGCGGCTTGCGATTGCCGAGGTGTTGCTCACATCCGAGCGGCACCTCTCGGCCGAGGAGGTCGCGCACGAAGTCACGACGCGCGGGCGCTCCGCGGGCACGGCGACGGTGTACCGCACAATCGACACGCTACTCGAGAGCGGTCTCCTTGTTGAGCGCGACTTCGGCGAGGGATTCCGTCGATTCGAGCCCGCGCGTGACGTCCCCAACCATGAGCATCTCGTGTGCACACAATGCGGCAAAGTCGACGAGTTCCGCGATGAGCGGTTGGAACGCATGACGACGATCGTCGCGGAATCGCGCGGCTTCGCTCGGCAACGGCATCGGTTGGTCATTCACGGTATCTGCCGCGATTGTCAGCGCGGCGCGGGGCGATAAATGGACGGTCCAGCACCGCTCGGTCTACTCATCGCGTTCGGCGCCGGGCTGCTCAGCTTCTTGAGCCCCTGTGTGCTTCCGCTCGTGCCAAGCTACGTGACGTTCATCACGGGGATGAACCTCGAGGATCTGCAGCAGTCCAAGAAGAACACGCTGATCCACGCGCTGCTTTTTGTTGCGGGATTCACGCTGATTTTCCTCGCCCTCGGCGCGGGCGCGACTGTCTTCGGACAACTGATGCTGCGCTATCGCGATGTTATCGCGCGAGTCGGCGGTGCGCTGATCATCGTGTTCGGGTTGTATCTGCTTGGCGTGTTCAACCTTGCGTTCCTGATGAAGGACACCCGGCTACATCTCGCCAACAAACCGCTGGGCTATTTCGGGACGCTCGTGGTGGGGATCGCGTTTGGCGCAGGCTGGTCGCCGTGCATCGGCCCAATCCTCGGCGCGATTCTCACGATGGCGATGAATGAGAGCAATCTCGGGCGCGGAATGACCCTGCTATTCGCGTACTCGATGGGACTCGCCGTGCCGTTCCTTGCTGCAGCGCTGATGGTGGAACGCTTCCTCGCGATCTTCGCAAAGGTGCGGCATCACATGGTGTGGGTGAATCGCATGGCTGGCGCGCTCCTAGTGCTCGTCGGCGTCCTGATGGTGACGAACCGCTTCACGATGCTCTCGAATTGGCTACAAGACTTCACTCCCGAATTCATCCTCAACCGGATCTGAGCATGGCTCGTTGGCTGCTCGCGTTGGTTATGTCGTGTGTGCTGTTGTGTGCAGACGTGCGTCCCGCGGCTGCGCAACACGTGCGCACGAGTCCGTTGGCCTCGCTGCCCCGGTTATACGCGGACTCCATGCCCTCGAGCGGCAAGAAGCCGATTCCGCCAGGCTTCGGCGCGCAGCAAGCGTTGGTGGGACTGAGTGGCTTTGCCGTCGGAGGGCTCGCCGGAGGATTCGTTGGTGCTGGCCTCGCACCTGACAACGGAGATGGCTGGGCTGATCTTGCCGGCGTGCTCGTCGGGATGGCGGTGGGCGGTGCCCTCGGATCATCGATTGCGGTGTATCGCTTCTCGAACGCCAAGGGTTTCGAGTCGAGCTACGCCGCGACACTAGTCGGGAGCGTCGCCGGCTTCTTCGGTGGACCGCTGCTCTGGGTTACCGTGCCAATCGGCAGCGCGGTGGGCTACAATCTCGCGCGAAAGTAGCGCGTCGATTCAGCAGCGCGGGCGAGAATACACGAAGCCCCGCCGCGGATTCCGCGGCGGGGCTTCGTTCTTCGTGACCGCGCCGAAACGCAATCGGCGCGGTCAGCGGAGCACTAGCGCCAGAAGACGCTGAAGCCGAACACGCCACCAATCTCCGCATCGGTATAGCTGTCGCCAGCGCGCACCTGCGCTGCGGCACGCCAGGACACCTTATCGTTCATCTTGCCCTTGAAGCCGACGTCGGCACCAAAGTCGATGTTGGTCGCGTTCCCGAAAATCGGAATATCAATCATGCTGACCATCACGCCAGGGGAGACAAAGAGTCCGCTGTGACCGCGATCGCCGGCAAGGTAAAACGGCGCGAAGACGCCAATCCCAATAATCGTCGTCGCATCGCCGCCTTCCGGCTTGCTGTACGCAAACATCGCCTGCGGCTCGAGGGCCAACTTATCGTTCAAGTACAGCCCGAGTGCCAGCGTGCCCGGAATACCACCTGCGATCGTCATTCCACCGGTCAGGCTAAGACTAGCAAGATCGATACGGATCTCCTCAACCTTCAACCCACCCATCTGAGCCTGCGCGGTGACCGCCGAGGCGCCCACGAGCGCCGCAACCGCAACTGCACGACGAAGAACAGAACGCATGCTACCTCCGAAAAATTGGTTGACTGCATTCCTGCCGACCGTCACATCAGTCCCGGACGACCACGGGCTCCTGCTCGATTTCTTCTTCTAGTTGCTGCCTGCGCAGCAGCGTGAAATAGCGTCCCTTGGCGGCGAGCAAATCTGCGTGCTTCCCCTGCTCGACCACTCGCCCGTCTTCGAGCACCAGAATCCAGTGAGCATCGCGGATCGCAGTGATACGGTGCGACGCGATGATTGCCGTCCGCCCCGCCAACGCTTCCCGAAGCCCTCTCAAAATCGCCGCCTCAGTGTGCGTGTCCACCGCCGAGAGGGCATCATCTAGAATCACCACCGATGGGCGCCGCGCGAGAGCCCGCGCCAAGGCAGCCCGCTGCTTCTGGCCCCCTGACAGGTTGATCCCGCGCTCCCCGAGCATCGTCTCCCAACCGCCCGGGAACCCTTCGATCGTCTCCGTCAACTGCGCGATTCCTGCCGCCCACTTCGCATCCGGTTCGTGCGACGTCCCGTACGACAGGTTCGTTGTAAGGGTTTCGCTGAATAGGAGGCTTTCCTGTGGGACGAATCCGATCTCTCGACGTAACACGGTGAGCGGCAAATCGCGGATATCGACGCCGTCCAAGAGAATCCGGCCGCTCGAGACATCGGCGAGGCGTGGAATGAGTTCGAGGAGCGTGGACTTGCCGCTGCCCGTCGCGCCGACAATTCCCAGCGTCCCCCCGGCTGGGATTGTCACCGAGATATCGTGCAGGATTGTCCGCGCCTCGGACTCCGTGCGGCTCGGGTACGCAAACGAGACGTGCTCCAAGCTCAGGCCACGACCCCCGCTCGAATGCGGCAACTCAGCGGGCACGCGCGGGGGCTCGGGATCGCGGATGACCGCCTCGGCGTCGAGAATCGCCACGAGCCGCGTCATCGACGCGGCGCCACGCTGAAAGAGACTTGTCACCCAACCGAGCGCAATCAACGGCCAGGTCAAATTGGCGAGGTAGAGCCCGAACGCGACGAACGCACCGACCGTGATCTCGCCGGCGATTACCGCCGCCCCGCCGAACCCCAGCACTGCTGCCGCGCCGAGTCCGGCGAAGAGCATGAAGCTCGGATTCATGAGCCCGTTCAGTCGCACGAGCCGGAGATTCCGCTCCAGGTAGTCCGCGCTGAGCGCGTCGAAGCGCCCCTGCTCGGCGGCTTCCTGCCGATACGCGCGGATGATGCGCAGACCACTCAGGTGCTCCTGCACGAGCGTGGTGAGATCGCCGAAGCGCGCTTGTACCGACTCAAACCGATCATGAATCGCCTTCCCAAGCGTCAACGTGATGACGGGGAGCACAATCATGGGTGCGACGGCGAGTAACACGAGCTTGCTGTCGATCGCAATCATGAACGAGAGCGCGAATACTCCGCCAAAGATCGTGTTCGTCAGGTACATGATTGCTGGGCCGACGGCCATCCGCACGGCGCCGAGGTCGTTCGTGAGCCGCGCCATCAACTCGCCGGTGCGCGTGCGCCCGTAATAGGAGCTATCGAGCGTCGTCAGCTTGTCGAACAGCGCTTCGCGAAGGTCGTGCTCGATGATCCGCGAGACCCCGTTGAGGATGTCCCGCATGTAGAAGCGGAAGACGGCCATCGTCAGCGTTGCGCCGAGCATCTGAGCCGCAATCACGTAGATGACCGAACGCGGCGCTCCCGCTCCCATCGCCTCGATTGCTCGGCGGAGGAGGGTTGGCAGGACGCTGAACATCGCGGTCGAGATCATCACGCAGGCGAGCCCAACGCTGATCTGCCAGCGGTAGGGGCGAACCCAAGGGAGGACCCGGATCAACGAGCTCACGTCTCGGCCGCTATTGATTGCGACGGTACCGAGAGCGAGATTTCGAGGTTCAGATTACTTCCCGTCAAACACGAGGTCTCCATGTACACCAATACTATTCGCCGCTCCGTGGGTGCGCTCCTACTCGTCACCGCCGTCGCCTGTGGTGGTGACAAGGCCGCGGACGGACGCGAGATCGAGCTCGCGCCCGCCGCCGGCGATGCGGCGATGGGTGACTCCGCGATGAACGCCGCGCCGAGCACGCCTGCGCCGGCCGCCACGCCGGCCCCCGCGCCGGCCGCAACCAAGCCGCCCGCTCCGGCCCGCGCCGCGACAGTTCGTGGAGGCTCCCTCTCTGCCGGCGCCGTGATCAACGTCGCCACCGGTGCCGCTGTCTGCACGAGCACGCACAAGGTCGGGGACAACTTCACCGCGACGACCTCGGCCGCGCTCAATGGCACGAACAGCATGGTGATCCCAGCCGGCAGCGAGGTCATGCTCCAGGTCGTAGAGTCGGCGCGCGGTCAGAACGGCACCGGGAACGTGAAGCTGGCGTTCAAGCCGGTCTCGATCAAAGTCGGCACCGCGGTCATCCCGCTCGTTGCGGACGTCACCACAGTCGCGCGCCTCGCCTTCACGCGTGTGCAGACCACTGGCACGCAGGCGGGTAAGGTCGCGGCCGGCGCCGCGGTCGGCGCCGTAGCTGGGCAGTTGCTTGGCAAGAACACCAAGAGCACGGTCGCGGGCGCAGCAATCGGCGCGGCCGCCGGTGGCGCTGTGGCCGCGGCCACGACAGACTATGAGGGATGTCTCCCAGCCAACGGCGCAATCGCCATCACGTTGCGGGATCAGCTGCGCGTCCGCTGATCTTCCAGCGAGTAGTCTTCGCCGCCGCGCTCCTCGCGGCGGTCACAGGGTGCGCGGGGCGATCATCGCCCGCGCACCCGTCGTCTTCTGAGCTCCCGCCAGTCGCCGGAATCTCCGCGGCCAACCCGTATGCCGTGGATGCGGGGCTTGCGGTGCTCGAAGCCGGCGGCTCTGCCGTCGACGCGGCCGTTGCAGTGCAGGCGATGCTCGGACTCGTCGAACCGCAATCCTCGGGCATCGCGGGGGGCGCGTTCCTGATGCTCTACGACGCGCGGACGAAGCGCGTGCGGATGTGGGATGGGCGCGAAGTTGCACCGCGCGGCGTGGATCCCCAACAGTTTCTTGACGCCACAGGAAACCCGCTCCCGTTTGACTCTGTGGTGGTCGGCGGTATCGCCACCGGCGTGCCTGGCGTCATGCCGATGCTCGGCACGGTGCACGCAATCGCGGGACGGTTACCGTGGAATCATCTCTTCACTGACGCCATCGAGAAGGCCGAGCAGGGCTTTATCGTGCCGCGTCGGTTGGGACGATTCGCGAATGGCACGAGTGTCGAGGCGCAGCAACCCGATACGCGCGCACTCTTCTGGAATGCCGTCGCCGGGCGTCTCATCCGGCCTGGCGACACATTTAAGAATCCCGCGTATGGTGCGTCGTTGCGCGCCCTTGCGACGCGTGGCCCTCGCGCGCTGCACGAGGGAGCAATCGCCGATAGTATCGTCGCGCGTGTGGGGCGTGGCACGTATCCGAGCACGATGACCCGTGCGGATCTCGCGGCGTATCAGCCCGTGGAGCGCACGCCGCTCTGCGCGTCGTATCGGGCACTCACACTCTGCGTCCCACCGCCACCGTCGAGCGGCGTGTCTGTGCTTCAACTGCTCGCGATGCTCGAGCACACGGATGTCATCGCGCGTGGCCCGGATGATCCGCGCTCGTGGCTGCTCTTTGCCGAAGCGAGCCGGATGATGTACGCCGATCGCGATCGCTATGTGGGCGATCCTGCGTTCGTCGACGTGCCGGTCGCCGAGCTCCTCTCGCCGGATTACGTCGCGTCGCGCGCCGCCACGATTGGCGCGCGCGCCGGTGCATCGCCGCGCGCTGGTATTATCGCCACTACGCCGCGCGGCGACAGCGACGGCTATGCCGAGACAGGCACCACGCATTTCGTGATCGTGGACTTCGAGGGCAACGCCGTGTCGATGACCACCACGGTCGAGTCCGTCTTCGGATCGGGGCGCGTGGTGGGGGGATTCTTCCTCAACAATCAGCTCACCGACTTCTCCTTTCGTCCCTCGGTCGACGGCGCGCCGGTCGCCAATGCCGTCGCCCCGGGCAAGCGTCCGCGTTCGTCCATGGCCCCGATGATTGCCCTCGATCCCGATGGATCGTTCCGCGCCGCGCTCGGCTCACCGGGCGGCTCAAACATCCTCGTCTACAACGCCAAGCTCGCACTCGGACTCATCGGCTGGGGCTTGCCAGTGCAGACGGCGATTGATCTCCCGAATCTCTCGGCACGTGACCCGCGGCTCTCTGGCGAAACGCAGCGCATGAGTACCCTGATGCGCGACTCGCTCACGGCGCTCGGGCTCCCGCTCGTGAGTATGGAAGGCGAAGAGTCCGGACTACACGGGATCATCATCCGTGGACGAGGTCGGCTCGAAGGCGGAGCGGATCCGCGCCGAGATGGCGTGTGGCGCTCGACCGTGCGCCGCGATGGGACGCTTCGCGCGCCCTAATCAGGCGCGCGAGCTGTCGGTCAGCGCGACCCCGAGAATCGGTAGCGCAGTCCCATCCGCGTGATGTACTGCTGCTGCGATCGCCGCTCGCCCGCTGGGAGCCCTTCGCCCGAGCCAATGATCGTGGACGCATCCTGCACCACGTTGAACGACATCTTGTCGCCGAGCGCGAAGCCGAAGCCGTAGCCGATCATGATTGCGACGCCGGTGCGCGCCTTCTGTTCGTCGGCACTCAACGCATCGGTGCCAGAATACGAGGCCCACTGCGAGAGCCCGGCGCCGGCTTCGAAGACCTGGTAAAA
>JAYTDH010000342.1:0-1667 GCA_043736095.1 Gemmatimonas sp. | reverse complement strand
CGATACGCGCGCGGCATCGACTATCACCGCGTGATGTGGGATCGCCTCGACGAGCTCCTGCGTTGGGTGCGGAGTGAACGCGGCGACGACGTGAAGGGGCGCGCCTACGTTGATACGGGTCCGATTCTCGAGCGCGATCTCGCCCGCAAAGCCGGGCTCGGCTGGTTCGGTAAGAACACGATGCTCATTCATCCCGAGCGCGGATCGTTCTTCTTTATCGGCGCACTCTTTCTTGAGATTCCGCTCGCGCCCGATGCGCCATTCGCGCAAGAGCATTGCGGCACCTGCACCCGCTGTCTCGATGCCTGCCCCACGCAGGCCTTCGTGCAGCCCGGCGTGTTGGATGCGCGGCAATGCATCTCGTATCTCACGATCGAGTCGCGGTCACCGATTCCACCGGCGCTGCACGAAGCGATTGGCGAGCACATCTACGGCTGCGACATCTGTCAGGACGTCTGCCCGTGGAATGTGAAGTTTGCGCGGCCTGAAGGAGATCTAGAGCTGAAAGCCACCGCGCCAGTCGCTGGAAAAGACGCCGCGACGTTGGCCGCGGAACTCCTCGCAATGGATGAAGCCGCGTATCGCGAGCAGTTCCGTCACTCGGCGATGCAGCGCGCCAAGCTCGCTGGTCTCCAGCGCAATGCTGAGGTCGTACTCGCGAATCTTGGTCGGGAGTAGTCTCAGCGCACCGGCCGCGTCGCGATCCAATCGTGAACGACTCGCCCAGCCCACGCTCCCGCTGAGGTCGCCACCACGCGTGACCCAACAAATCCTAGCGCTTCGGCCGGATCATATCGCTCGGGGCGCCAGAGCAGGGATGCTGTCGAGGCGACGAGAACACCGACGATGAGCGGTGCATTGCGGTGGCGAATTCCATTGCGATCGAATCCGGTGAAGGTGCGCTCAAACGCGCACGACACGATGCGCTCTCGTACACAGACCGCACTGTAGGGCCGCCATCCGTAACCAAGCTCAATCAGTCGCTGGGTGGACGCCTGAACAACCGTGAAGCCAGTAAGATCGGCGACCCGACTCCGATACCCCGCGACATTCAGCGGCCACTCCTCAGGGCTGCGCAGGATCTGTGAGCCGCCGGCCCCCGCGAGGATCATCCCCACGCTGAAGGCGAGCGTTCCGAGATCCGGCACCTAAACGGCGGCCTCGAGAACCGCCGTGCCGACGGCCTTTCGCACCGCGGGCGCGACGACGGTGCCATACAGCTCAATCGCCCGCATCAGTTCCTTGTGCGGAAGCGAACCGACACTCATCTGGAGAGTGAAACGCGTCATGCCGAAAAGCTCGTACTCCCAGAGGATCTTGTCCACCACCGCCTGCGGATCACCAATGAGGACCGCGCCCCTCGGCGAGCGCTCGGCGTCGTACTGATGCTTGGTCGGCGCAGGCCATCCGCGTTCGCGCCCAATTTTTCCCATCTGGTACATGTACGGATGGAATGCCGTTTCGGCGGCGCTCGCCGTGGTATCCGCGATGAAGCCGTGCGAGTTGATGCTGAGTTGCAGCGTCGCGAGGTCGCGCCCTGCCTTGAGCCAGGACTCGCGATAGAGATTCGTGTAGCCCACGAATCGTTCTGGTGACCCGCCGATAATCGCCAGCGCCATCGGGAGCCCGAGCGTCGCCGCGCGCACCACCGACTGCGGCGTGCCGCC
>JAYTDH010000341.1:0-4245 GCA_043736095.1 Gemmatimonas sp. | reverse complement strand
TTCGTGGTGCATCAGTTCGTGGTGCATCAGTTCGTGGTGCATCAGTTCGTGGTGCATCAGTTCGTGGTGCATCAGTTCGTGGTGCATCACTGCGTGGTGAACAACTCAGGACAGCTGTCTACTGCCGGCATGCCGCCAGTGGATCCGGCTTCGGTCCGTCGAGTTTCGGCCGCGCGGCACGATCGCCGAGCTCACGCGCCACATCAGCCACCATCCGCGAGACGCTCGTGAGCTTCTCGTAGTCGATGTACTGCGGCTCGTCGGTCACCTGATGGTAGTCGACGTGGAGGCCCGTGGTGAAGAACGCCACAGGAATCCCGTGCTTCGCGTACGCCGCATGATCGGAGCGGCAATAGATCCGCTCTGGGTGCCCGTCCGCGTCGAACGCGTAATCGAGCACGAACGGGCGCGGCTCGCGGGCGTTCACCGTCTCCACCAGATCGCCCAATTCCCGCGAGAGCCGACGCGAGCCAACGATGCCGAGGTACGTGGGGCCACCGCCTTCGATGTCCGTGGCGCTCCCGCGGCCGACCATGTCCATGTTGAGTTGCGCGACGATGGAATCGAGCGGCACCGTGGGATTCGCCACGAAATGCTCGGCGCCGAGCAGCCCGAGCTCTTCGGCCGCGTGCCAGACAAAGATGACCGAGCGCTTCGGACGGTTGGGCGAGGTCGCGAGCAGTTCGGCGATCTCCAGCAGTGCCATCGAACCCGACCCATCGTCGTCTGCGCCATTCTTGATTGAGTCTGCGCGCGCCGGACGAGTGCCTGGCTGCGTCACGGGCTTCACGAGCTTGCGTCGGGCAGCATTCGCCGCGCGCAGGGAGTCGTGATTCACCGACATCGCCGTGATCGGATCGTGGTCGTTGTGCGCGCCGAGCGCGATGTACTGCGTGCGGAGGACGGCGTCGCTTCCGGGGAGGATCGCGATCACGTTGCGCGCTGGGGTCGGCGCCTCACGGAGCTCGACGTCCACTTGTGCCGTTCGCCCCTCGGCGGCCAGCAGGGCCTCAATCATCGCTCCGTTGGCGAGGACGCTTAGTGGCACCGGCGCCAGATCTCCGGTGGGCCGCAGCGTCACGCTCGAACGCGCGGCATTGAGACGGAAGGCCGGCGGAAGCTGCTCGAGCCCGGGAGCAACAACCACGAGCGCGCCGGCGAATCGCGAGGAGGCGCCGATGGTCATCGCCCGAGGATTTACCGCGAGCTGGCGCAGATTCGGCCGCATCACGACGATGCGTCCGGTCGCCTGTTCGGCGGTGATCCAGGTCGTGCTGTCCCCCTGAACTCCGCCGATGATCACGACGCCCTCGGAGGCGCGGCGGACGGCGCCACCGCGTGCGACAGTGGCGATGAAATCGGTCGCGAAGCCGAATCGCCGGTCTCCGACGCGCACATGGGCCTCGGGAGCGAATCCGCGCCGCACCATCGGCAGGTCTTGGAAATAGCTGCCATCGGTGCCCGCTGGCCGGAGGCCAAGGCGCTGCGCCTCGGCCGCGAGATAGGCCGTCGCTTTGAGATGGCCTTCGCTCCCCGAGGCGCGGCCGCCCATCGAGTCGTCGGCGAACTGATACAGCCGCGACATCATGTCGGACTCGGTGATCGCAGAGACCGTGGGGCGCGGCGCGTAGGTGCGGGGTAACTCCGGCTGCTGCGCGGCGAGCACGACGGGAACGGCGAGGGCGACGGCGAGGGCCATCCCCCGACCGAAGGGGTGCGAGATCATTACCATTGCTCCGAACAGTAGGGGGTGGGACGCCTGCGCGTCCCGGTCGGACCAGCGTATTCTAACGCGGCAGGGTCGCCGTACGTTTATTTCATGTAGGCTGGGGAGTCGTCCCCACGTGCAGTTCACCTTTGGAGGAATAGATGCGTGCAATCCGAATGCTAATGGCGATGGCGGTAGTGCTTGTGGCGATGCCGATGGCGGCGCAGGGCAACCCCGGCGGAATGGGTGGCGGTCAGGGTGGCGGTCAGGGTGGCGGGGTGGGAGGCAATCAGCAGCGCATGATGCAGATGTTGCTTAAGGACATTACGGTCACCCCGGCACAGCAGGCCAAGATCGATACGTTGCAGACGGCCAATCGCGCCTCGATGATGGAGATGATGCAAAGCGGCGGCATGCAGGACCCGGCGAATCGCGAGCGCATGCAGGCGTCGCGCGCCAAGCTAAACACCGATATTCGCGCGGTGCTGACGCCGGCGCAGCAGGTCCAGTTCGACAAGAACATCGCCGAAATGCCGGCCGCGGGCGCGGGTCGTCGTCCGCCGACGCCGCCGCCGGTTCGCTAGTCGGTCCGCAGGATCGCGTAGAGTTCGTTGTCCCGAGGGACGCCGTCGCGGAAGACCACTCCGCGCAGGCGTCCCTCGTGCGTCATCCCAACCTTTCGCATGACGGCGCCCGACGCGGGGTTCTCTGGGTAGTGGTGCGCTTCAATCCGGTAGAGTTCGAGCACGTCGAACCCGTGCGCAATCACCGCCCGCAGCGCTTCGGTCGCGATGCCCTGCCCCCACGCGCTGCGTGCGATCCAATATCCGGCCTCGGCGCGCTTGTGCTCGGCCACGATGCGTAGGCTCATCGTGCCAATCAGCGCACCCTCCAATGTGATTGCCCAGACCGCCTGCTTCTTCGCGGCGACCCACTCCGTCTGCTTTGCGATGAACTCGGCGGCCGCGCCCGGGGGATACGGATGCGGAATGGTCAGCGTCTGCTTGGCGACCTCTTGATCGCTGAGCAGGAGCTGTAGCACGTCGGCATCGGCGGCAGTGTACGGCCGGAGCACGAGGCGCGCCGTGCGGAGCGTGGCGAGGGGTTCGCCGTAGAAAGCCCGAGGCTCAGACATAGGGTTTACGCAGTCTGCGCGCGACGCCGCGCGTTCACAAGGGCACGGGCGTCCTTCCCCGCACCGTGAGACGGGTCCAGATTGCATAGCATGAGTGCTCCTGTGGATATCCTGGCCATCGCCGCTCACCGCGATGATGTCGAACTGACCTGTGGCGGCGCGTTGGTGAAGCACGCTTGGCGTGGCCAACGCACGGGAATCATCGACCTGACGGCGGGCGAGATGGGCACGCGCGGGAGCGCCGAGTTGCGCGGGAGCGAGGCGGCGAACGCGGCCGACGTGCTGGGCGTGGCGGTGCGTGAGAATCTTGGGCTCCCTGATGCGGGGATCACAAATACTCCAGAGACGCGACGGGCGCTGGCGGTGCGCATCCGAGCACTCAAGCCGCGCGTTGTGATTGCCCCGGCGCCGCGCGGGCGTCATCCGGATCATCGGGTGGCAGCACAACTGATCCGCGATGCGTGCTTTCTCGCCGGACTCACCAAGCTCGACGCCGACACCGCGCCACATCGTCCGCTCAAAGTGCTTCACGCCATCGCGTATCGCGAAGACCACGTGAAACCGACGTTCGTAGTTGACATCTCGGCCGAGTTCGAGACGAAACTCGAGGCCATCCAGTGCTATGCCTCGCAATTCGATGGCACGACTTGGGCGGGCGAGGTCTATCCGAACGGTGAATCGTTGTACGACATCGTGCGTCATCAGGCCGCGCACTACGGCTCGCTGATTCGCACGCGATACGCCGAACCCTTCTTCACGTACGAAACCATGCGCGCAGATGACCTGCTCGCGCTCGAGGTCTCTACATTTTGAGCGACGCCGCCCCGATTTCTTATCCGACCTACCTCGAGCTCGATACGCTCCTCGGATTGCAGCGTCCGCAGAGCACGCCAGAGCATCCGGATGAGTTGTTGTTTATCGTCGTGCATCAGGCGAGCGAACTCTGGTTCAAGGTGCTGTTGCACGAGTTTGATCAGCTCATCATCGTGCTCGAGGCGGGCGATGCGCAGGGCGCCCTCACGTCGATGCAGCGGATCAACACGCTGGTCTCGATTGTCGCGCACGAACTTTCGGCGCTCGACACGTTGCCGCCGCAGCGCTTTATGCAGTTCCGCGGCTACTTGGGGAGCTCGAGTGGTTCACAGAGCGCGCAGTTCCGCGCCATCGAGGCGACCAGCGGGCTCCGCGACGCGCACTTCATGGCGGCCCTGCGCGAGCACGGCGAACTCCCGCCAATCATTCAGCGGGCAATCGAGCGTCCCACGCTTCAGGCGCTCTTCCTCGCGATGTTGGAGCAGCGGGGCGTGGCGCTCGAGGCGATTTATACCGATCCACAACACGGCCTTCTGCACATGCTGGCGGAATCCTTCCTTGCGTACGAGCAGGGATTCGCCCGTTGGCG
>JAYTDH010000340.1:0-5794 GCA_043736095.1 Gemmatimonas sp. | reverse complement strand
TAAGGCGTCTCCACCGAAGGCGGCTCGTCCTCCTCCTGCGCCCGCGCCACCGCATCTCGCTCCGCACGCCACACCTCATACGCACGCCGCGTGATCTCTCCCGCGAGCTCCCGATTCCCGAGTCCAAACGAAAGCGCCAACGCCAACGCAATCGCCCCGAAGATGATCGCGAACGCCGTCGTCACGATCCCCGTGGCGACACCCAACTCCTGCAGCGACATGAAGACCGCGAGGAGCACCACGCCGCCCTTGCCCACACGTGCAAGAATCGTCGCACCGGTAATCGCCCCCGCTGACGCCGCAATCAACGCGGCCACCAGATCCCCCAGCACCAATCCGAGAATCACGATCACCACGGCCGCAATCACACTCGGCACATAGCTCACGAGCTCGCTGAACGCCTGCCCCAAGTAGTCGATGCCGAGCGTGTCCGCCGCCAGCAGCATCGCCGTGATCAGGATGAACCAGAACACCACGTTCGCGATGACACGCGTCGGCGTGAGCGGCGTCCCGTGCGCATCCACCGGCATTCCCACCCCGCCGCGGGCCAACGTCTCGTTCAGATGCACCCGTCGCAACAGCCGCATCACCGTGCGCTGCGCGAGTCGCGCGAGCAGAAAGCCCGCCGTCAACACCACCGCCGCACCGAAGAGCGCCGGGACGTACTCCCAGAGTCGCAACAGGCTATCGCGAAGTCGGTCGAGGAATCCCATACGCATGCCTCGTAAGATCGATTAGAACGTGAAACGTACGATTGCGTGCCGACCAGGCGCGCGGTTCGCCGCGGCGAACGCCGCCATCGGGTCGAACGTCACGCGCGATGGTTCGCGCGATGGTTCGCGCGATGGTTCGCGAACCGCATCGCGCGTCGGTGCCGCACGCCCGACGTCCGCACGCCGTCCACCATCTGCCGCCGGCTGGGCCGAACGTTCGGCGAGCATCACACCACCGATCGCCCCAAGCGTAGCGAATGCCAAGGTCGGCGCCGACGTGCGATCCGCATCGCCGGAGATGAGTACGCCGAGCCCGATGCCCATAAGCGAGCCCGCACCCGCGCCGAGCGTGACGAGCGCGCCCTCGGAGCGCGTGTGATCGGATCGGCGCACGAACCACCGGTCCGCGCCCCACACACCGGCGAGTCCGCCCACCAACAGCGTGCCCGCGACCACCTGCTGACTTGGCGATGACTCCGCAATCAGCGTTCCGCCGGCAAGCCCACCGATGCCCGCGCCGAGCCAGAGCATCAACGCGTCACCAGCCGTGACCTCGTACGGCGCGCGCCCGGCGTAGAGTCGGCCGAGTGCGTAGCCACCCCAACCCGCAATCATCGGGATCATCACGCGCGCCGGGCCACTAAGGCCCGTTCCGTCGGTATCGTCGGAATCCACGATATACGTGACCGCGATACTCGACAGCGCAGCGATATCGTGTCCCACCACCGTCGCGACCGCTTCTCCCTCAGTGAGGCCCGTGCCGAGCGCGAGCCCAATCGCCGTGCCACCGAGTCCGCCAATCAACGTCATCGCGCCCGTTTCGCCACCGCCCGCGTTGGTCGAGATGCCAAGGGCGAGCCCGCTGACCGTCCCGCGCCATCCCATACGCGACGCAAGCACTTCGCGCGCCGGCGTAATCTCCATCTGGCGCGTGAGTTCGTTCGCCGCGAAGAATGTGCCGCCCGCCATCACCATGTACGCCGCGATGCGTGTCGCTGGCTCCGTGCCAATCATCGCCGCGAACGCCGGGCCGTACGAGGTAAGACCGAGCACGGATTGGTTGCGCACGAACACCGTACGCATCGGCGCGGTGGTGAGTCGCGGCTCCGCAGGAATCGTATCGCGCGCGGCCGCGCGCACCGTATCGCGCGTCACGGGAAGTGTGTCACGCGAGAAATCGAGGCGCGGCGGCGGATCTTGCGCCAGCGCAGGGACGGCGAGGCAGAGGCCGAGCGCGGCCGAGCGGAAATTGCGAATGGTCATGTTCCCGAAATCTAGTGTTCGGTGTGGGCCCGCGTTCGGCCAGCCGCGAGTTCCTGTGTCAGTTCCGGTGTCAGTTCCGCGTGCCACGCTTGATGTCGAACATCACGCTGCGCTTGCACTGCGGGCACAACAACCACTCGCGCTGACGCGCATACCCCAGACCGAAGCTTCCGCCCCCAATCGATCGCTCGTGCATCCGCACCGCGCACCGCGGACACTCCGCGTGCCCGTCGCGCCCATACGCCTCGCGCACGGCGCGCTCCTCGCCCTGATCGAACTGCGCTTTCTCAGTCATTCGGCCACTCGGAGCACGAGCTTCCCAAACTGCTCCCCGCGCTGCATTCGCGCGAAGGCCTCACGCCCTTCCTCGAGCGGCAACACCGAATCAACACTCGGCCAGAGCCGCCCCGCGGCGAGTTCGGCCGTCACCGCGTCAAACTCCGCGTCGGTCCCCATCGTTGAGCCCATGATGCTCCACTGGTACCAAAAGAGCCGACGCACATCCATCGTGAGGCTCGGCCCCGACGTTCCACCGCAGGTCACCAAGCGCCCACCACGCGTCAGCGACTGCAACGACGCGTTCCACGTGCGCTCACCGACCGATTCAATCACAACGTCGACGCCGCGCTTGCCCGTGTGCTCCCTGATCAGCTTCCCCACATCCTGCGTTGCGTGGTTGATCAGCACATCGGCGCCGATGGCCTTCGCCTGCTTAAGCTTCTCGGGACTCGAGGAGGTCACCCATACGCGCGCGCCGCGCGCCTTGCAAATCCGCAACGCCGCCTGCGCCACGCCGCCGCCGATTCCCCAGATCAAGACATCCTCCCCCGCCTGCACCCGCGCGCGCGTCACGCACATTCGCCAGGCCGTGAGCGTCGCCAGCGTAAAGGCCGCCGCGATTTCATCTGGCACTGTGTCCGGAATGCGGCGCACGTTCGTGGC
The DNA here is from genome assembly GCA_043736095.1 of Gemmatimonas sp. Classification (GTDB taxonomy): domain Bacteria; phylum Gemmatimonadota; class Gemmatimonadetes; order Gemmatimonadales; family Gemmatimonadaceae; genus Pseudogemmatithrix. The sequence continues at coordinate 2,876 of JAYTDH010000340.1, read as the reverse complement.
CGGCACCACAACAAACTCCGCGAAACTCCCCGGCCGATGCTCACCGAGCACGCCAAACTTCGCGCAGAGCGGCTGCTCGCCCTTGAGACACCATTCGCATCGCCTGCAGGAAAGTCCCGGATTGATCACCACGCGGTCGCCGACGCGAATATCCCCCACGTCTCCTTCGATCGCGTCGATTATTCCCGTGCCGTCGGCCCCCAACACCCACGGTGGCGTGATGGTCACTCCCGGAAGTCCACCGACCGTCCACAGGTCCAGACGATTGAGCGCAACGGCACGGATGCGCACACGCACCTCGCCTGCAGCGGGGGTCGGGATGGCCAGATCTGTTCGGTAGTGGATCTGTTCCAGTCCACCATGTGCCTCGATGGTCAACGCTCGCACCCGTCCCCCTCCCCCGTCTATATTTCTGGAATGATCGAGATTAAGGTTCCGCCCCTTGGTGAATCGATCACCGAGGCGACCGTATCCCGTTGGCTCAAGCAAGAAGGCGAGGCCGTTGCCATTGGCGACACGCTCGTCGAGCTCGAGACTGATAAGATCACCGTCGAAGTCCCCGCACTCAATGCTGGCGTGCTCCGCACCCGGGTCAAGCGCGAGGGTGATGTCGTGCAGGTCGCCGAGACGCTTGGCATGCTGGAAGCTGGCGCAATGGCTGCGGCCGCGCCTGCACCGGTGCCCGCGGCTCACCCAGCAGCCACCCCCGCAGCTCCGGCCGCTCCCGTCGCCGCAACGTCACCAAGCGAGGTGCGCGCCGCGCCCTCCGCTGTGAAGCTCGCAGCCGCGACGGGAGTGGACCTCAGCACCGTCGCCGGCACGGGCCGCGGCGGTGTGGTCTCGAAGCCCGACGTAATCGCTGCGGCCGCCGCGCCGATGCCAGCCGCGGTGCCAACGACGGTGCCAACGACGGTGCCGACGGCATCGAGCCCCTCAGCGCCGAGCACCGCCGTTGCCACCGTGAAGCCTGCGCCCGCGCCGTCGCCGCGCGCGGATGGCACGCGCGAGACACGCGAGAAGATGACGACGCGCCGCAAGCGCATCGCCGACAATCTCCTCAACGCGCAGCACTCCACCGCGCACCTGACGACGTTCAACGAGATCGACATGAGCGCCGTGTCGACCTTCCGCGAGCGGATGAAGGAGCGCGTCGAAAAGGAGCATGGCGTGAAGCTCAGCTTCATGCCCTTCTTCGCGAAGGCCGCCTGCATGGCACTCAAGGCCTTCCCGGTGGTGAACGCGCAGATCGACGGCGACTCGGTGATCTACAAGCACTACGTGAACCTCGGCATCGCCGTGGCCAGCGAAGCGGGCTTGGTTGTGCCGAACGTGAAGGACGCCGACCGCATGGGCATGGTTGGCTTCTCCAAGGCGATGAACGCCGTCGCCAAGCGGGCGCGCGACGGCAAGCTCGCCATGGACGACCTCACCGGCGGCACGTTCACTATCACGAACGGCGGCGTCTTCGGCTCGCTCATCTCGACGCCGATTATCAACTTCCCGCAGGTCGCAATCCTCGGGCTGCACAAGACACAGGACCGCGCGGTCGTTGTCGATGGTCAAGTCGTGGTGCGTTCGATGATGTACGTCGCGCTCAGCTACGATCATCGCATCATCGATGGACAGCAGGCGGTGCTCTTCTTGGTTCGCGTGAAGGAACTGATGGAAGATCCGGCCGCGATGCTGATCGACGATTGACGCTCGGTCTACGCGTCGAAGCGTAGGCACAGTCACCAACCCCTCCCCACGTGTCCGATACCAACCTCTCCCCGGACCTCGTCGTCATTGGCGGCGGCCCCGGCGGCTATGTCGCCTCCATCCGCGCCGCGCAGCTCGGTCTTTCCGTCGTCTGCGTCGAGCTCGACAAGACCCTCGGCGGCACCTGCGTCAACGTCGGCTGCATCCCGTCAAAGGCATTACTTGGCTCGAGCGAGCACTACGAATTCGCCACCAAGCACGCGGCCGAGCATGGCATTCGCATCCAAGGCGTCTCACTCGATCTCGCGCAGATGATGAAGCGCAAAACCGACGTCGTCGCATCGAACATCAAGGGCGTCGAGTTCCTCTTCAAGAAGAACAAGGTCACCTGGGCCAAGGGGGTCGGCACACTCAAGGCCGGCAACGTGGTGGAAGTGAAAGCGATTGATGGCGCACTCACCACGTACACGCCAAGGCATGTAATCCTTGCGACTGGCTCCGTGCCGATGCATCTGCCGTTCCTCCCCTTCGATGAAGATCGTGTGCTGAGCAACATCGGCGCGCTGCGGATCCCCGAGGTGCCGAAGCATCTGATCGTGATCGGCGGTGGCGTGATCGGCCTCGAGCTCGGGTCCGTCTGGCGGCGATTAGGCGCGAAGGTCACAGTGATCGAGTACGCGCCCACAATTCTCCCCGGCAACGACGACGACATCACCAAGGAAGCGACGAAGATCTTTTCCAAGCAGGGACTCGAGCTTCACACCGCGACAAAGGTCGTCGATGGCCGTCGCGACGGTGCCAAGGTGATCATCGAAACGGAGAAGGACGGACAGAAGCAGAGCTTCGAAGCCGACTACGTACTTGTCGCCATCGGCCGCAAGCCCGCGCTCACCGGCGTGGATGCGGCGGCGCTCGGTCTCGCGCTCGGCAAGCGCGGCGAGATCATCGTGGATGCACAGATGCGCACGAATCTCCCCAACGTCTTCGCCATCGGCGACGCGGTGGGCGGCAAACTCCTCGCGCACAAGGCAGAGGAGGAGGGCGTGGTGGCCGCGGAAGTCATCGCGGGCAAGCACGCGCACATGCACTACCACAACATGCCGGGCATTGTTTACACGTGGCCCGAGATTGCGACCGCAGGACTCACAGAGAGTGAGGCACGGGCCACGGGGAAGGCA
>JAYTDH010000339.1:0-3635 GCA_043736095.1 Gemmatimonas sp. | reverse complement strand
CGACGGCGAGCGCGGAGTCGTCGAACGTCCGAATCACCTTGTAGAACGAGTCACGCTCCATGGGAATCTTCCCTGCTCCGCGAATCAGCCGCAGGAGCTCGGGCAACGACATCGCTTGCTGGGTCTGCGCACCCACCGCGTGGTAGATCTTTTCACGCACGACGGTGCCTTCGAGGTCGTTCACACCGTAATGCAGCGCGATCTGCGAAAGCGCCGGCGACACCATAATCCAGTGGCTCTTGATGTGTTCGAAGTTGTCGAGGAAGAGTCGGCCGACGGCAAGATTCTTGAGGTCGTCAACGCCACTCGTCGCGATGCCCTGACGGCCGAGCCGCTTGCCAAGCTCGTTGTCGTCCGGGTGATACGCGAGCGGGATGTACGCGAGGAAGCCGCCAGTTTCGTCCTGCAGGTCGCGGAGCATCTGGAGATGCTCCATGCGATCCGCGTACGTCTCGACGTGACCGTACAACATCGTCGTGTTGGTGCGGATGCCGAGTCCGTGCGCAGTCCGATGAACGCCCACGTAGTCGCCGGCACCGAGCTTCTTGCGGGCGATCTCCTCGCGCACGGCCGCGCTGAAGGTCTCCGCGCCTCCGCCCGGCATTGTGTCGAGCCCGGCTGCCTTGAGCGCCGTGAGCACCTCGGCCCACGAGAGCTTCTCAATCCGGGCGATGTGTGCGATCTCGACCGCAGTGAGCGCCTTGATGTGCACGTTCGGGAGTTCGGCCTTCAGCGCGCGGAACATCGTCGTGTAGTACTCGAGGCCCGCCTTCATGTCGAGTCCACCCACAATGTGGAACTCGCGCGTCATGCCGTTGTTGCCAGCCTTGGCCTCGGCCATCACTTGATCGAGTGTGTAGCGATACGCTCCCGCTTCCTTGGGCAAGCGCGCATAGCCGCAGAACACGCAGGTGGTGCGCAGCGTGCAGATGTTCGTCGGGTTGATGTGCTGATTCGACGCGAACGTGATGACGTCGCCATGCTTGGCACGATTCACGGCGTCCGCGACTGCTCCGATGCCGGTGAGATCACGCGACTCGAAGAGGGCGACCCCGTCCGCCTGGGTCAGGCGCTCGCCCCGCTCCACACGCTCGGCGACTGAGCGCACCACTGGATCTGTGATGCGCGCGAACGGAATGTTCAGCGGCGCGTGGGGCATCTGGTCAGTCCGTGAGTCGTCGGAGTGCGATGCTGACATTGTGACCGCCAAACCCCGACGAGTTGCTGAGCGCGGCGTGCACCTCGCGCTTCACGGGGGTGTTTGGCGTGACGTCGAGATCGCACTCGGGATCGGCCGTGGTGAGGTTGATCGTCGGCGGGATGATGCTGTGCGTCATCGCCAGCGTGGTGAAGATGGCCTCGACGGCACCGGCCGCACCGAGCATGTGACCCGTCGCAGACTTGGTGGAACTGACGTTTAGCGCCGTCGCGTGCGCGCCGAAAACCTTTTTGATCGCACGGATCTCGTTCGGGTCATTGAGCGGCGTCGACGTGCCGTGCGCATTGATGTACTGCACGTCCGCGAGGTCGAGTCCGCCATCCTCAAGGGCGCGCCGCATCGCGCGTTGCAGCCCTTCGTGCGCATCAGGCTGACCCGTGAGGTGATAGGCATCACCCGTCGCGCCGTAGCCCACGACTTCTGCGTAGATCCGCGCCCCGCGCTGCCGCGCGTGTTCGAGTTCCTCGAGCACGACGACACCGGCGCCCTCACCGAGCACAAAGCCGTCACGGGTGGCATCAAATGGCCGCGAGGCCGTCTCGGGCGACTCGTTGCGCGTGGACAGCGCCTGCATGTTGCCGAATCCGCCGATCGACATCGGCGACACCGCCGCCTCGGAGCCACCCGCGAGCATCACGTCCGCATCGCCGTACGCGATCATGCGGAAGGCGTCACCAATCGCGTGCGCACTCGTGGCACACGCCGACTGCGTCGCGTAGTTCGGACCCTTCGCCTGAAATCGCATCGAGACCACGCCGGCCGCGATATCGCCGATGAACATCGGGACGAAGAATGGCGAAATCCGGTTCGGACCCGTGGTGAAGTACGTGTGGCACTGCTCCTCGAAGGTCGCGATTCCGCCGATCCCCGAGCCGATCACCACACCCACACGCTCCGGGACGTAGCCGCCACTCTCGAGGCCCGCGTCGGACATGGCCTGCACTGCCGCACCCATCGCGTACTGCGTATACAGGTCGGACCGCTTGATCTCTTTGCGGTCCATGTACAGCGCCGGATCGAATCCCTTCACCTCAGCCGCGAAGCGCACCTTGAAGGCCGACGCATCGAACTTGGTAATGGGGGCACCACCGGACTTTCCGGCGAGCAACGCCGCCCACGTGGAGGGCACGTCGTTTCCGACCGGAGTGATGCACCCCAGGCCCGTAACGACGACCCGGCGCTTCAACGAGCCCATTAATCGAGCTTGCTGTTCAAGTAGCCAACCGCATCACCGACCGTGCGGAGCTTCTCGGCATCCTCATCGGGGATGTCGATGTTGAATTCCTTCTCGAACTCCATCACCAACTCGACGATGTCGAGCGAATCGGCACCGAGATCCTCGATGAAGCTCGCGCCTTCCGTGAGCTTCTCGCGCTCGACTCCGAGCTCCTTCTCGATGATATCCTTGATCTTCGCGGAATGGTCGGCCATTGAATCGAAACTCCGTGGAAGTGGGCCCGCTATACGAACTGAGAAATATACATCAGGGTTCCCCTCAGGACATCACCATTCCGCCGTCAACCGTCAGGACCTGCCCGGTGATGTAGCCCGCGTGCTCGGAGGCCAAAAACGCCACCACGCCGGCGACGTCCTGCGGCGAGCCGAATCGGTCGAGCGGGATCTGCGCCGAGAGCGCCTTTACGGCCTCGGGGGTCATCGCATCCGTCATCTCGGTCCGAATGAATCCCGGCGCTACGACGTTGCACAGGATGTTGCGACTGGAGAGCTCCCGCGCGACCGACTTGCTGAGCCCGATGAGCCCCGCCTTGCTGGCGGCATAGTTAGCTTGCCCCGCGTTCCCGATGAGCCCGACCACGGAGGCGATATTGATAATCCGGCCCCAGCGCCGCTTCATCATCCCGCGTTGCGCGGCGCGGATCGCGATGAAGGCCGAGCGCAAGTTCGTGTCGAGGACGGCGTTCCAGTCTTCATCCTTCATGCGTAACATCAGGTTGTCCTTCGTGATTCCGGCATTGTTCACGAGGATGTCGATTCCACCGAAGCGCTCCTCGACGGCCGCAATTAGCGTAGTGATGTCCGCCGGCTGACTGATGTCGCACGCGAAGCCGCGGCACTCCGCGCCGAGCTGCGTGGCGACCTCTTGTGCCTTGGCGAGATCACGACCAACAATCGCCACCTTCGCACCACAGCCGACCAGCGTCTCGGCGATGGCGCGGCCGATTCCGCGGGTGGAGCCGGTCACGAGGGCGACCTTTCCGGTGAGATCGATCTTCATGGGGCGAGGTGAGCTGAAGGATGAAGGCCCAACGCGATGCGCTGACTACGCCTTAGGTAGCGCCCTTAAGCAGCGCTTCGATTTCCGCGACCGTGCCGCAGGTCAGGGTCTGGCAATCCGGCGCGAGACGACGCACGAGCCCGCTCAGGATCTGCCCAGTCCCCATCTCGACGAACGTGG
>JAYTDH010000338.1:0-12179 GCA_043736095.1 Gemmatimonas sp. | reverse complement strand
TGCCGTTGTCGGTATCGGTCGGACGCAGACGTTCGGCCTGCGCCACGCAGAAGGCGTAGGTCGGAAGTCCGATGAGCTCGCGGCACTCCTCTCGCGGATCATAAGTGACCACGCGACCGCCGACGGGAGGACGCTGGCGCTGTTGACTCACCGAGAAGTTGGCCGTGAACCCCTGCCCCGTTGGGATCTCCTGCACGCCGCCGCGACCGCGCGTGCCGGTCACTCCGCCCATACCCTGCTGACCCGGTGTCATACCGGAGACAAGCCCGCCGCCCATCGCATCACGCTGCCCATCGTTGGCGGTACCGACCTGACCCGGCGCGAGGCTCGAGCCGAAGAGTCGGGCCATCCCACGCACGAGCGCCGAGTTGCGATTGAGATCAAAGCCAAAGCGCACCGACTCTCGATACGGCTTGAAGACGGCCGTATCGCTGAGGCTGCTTCCTTGGAAGAGCGAGTAGTCAACGCCGAGGTCGAAGCCTGGGAGGAGATCGGAACGGAAAGTGTAGCCCGCGCGATCAGTGGCGAACCCAGTGCCGCCCGTCTGCTTCTTCCGCTCGAAGTCGTAGGTCAGCGGGGTGAACTGTAGCGAGACGAGGCGGATCTTTTTGTCCTGCGCCGATGCAGCTGACGACGTGTCCCCGCGCTGGCGCATCTTGGCCTCGATATTCGTCGCGAAACCAAGCGTCACGCGATTCTGCGCGAAGCCGCCGAGGTAGCCCGCGCCCGTCTTGCCGAGTGCTTGGAGGTATTCCTCGCTCACGGCGATCTCCGGCGAGTAACTCCAGCTCAGCGTCGGCGAGACGGCGTGTCGCATCCGCTCCACCGGCCCAAAGCCGGGGAGCAATCGGAAGAAGGTGGGCGAGACACCAGCGCCATAGTTGAATCGCTTGGCCTGCGTCACCCACGCGCCATTCGTGCGCTCCGAGCGCACGAAGGTACCAGCGGGATCGACATTCGAGAGCGAGACCATCGGCGCGAAGTTCCACGTGCCCTTGAAGAACTGTGGCAATCCCACCGAGAACTCGAAGTCTGCGGTGGACTTGTAGGTCCGCGCGTAGACACGGTCAATCGACTGCGTCGGATCGTTCGGGTCTGGGAGCGTCTTGATCTCGGGGAAATCATTCGCGACATCGGTAAAGCGGAAACTGCTCTGCACTTGAAAGTCGAACACCTTAAATGGCGTGCCGAGGGTCAACGACGTGTTGCGCGAATCGCGACGCAGGCGCGTGGAATCGAGTCCGCTCCCTCCATCGAGATAGCGCCACGTGAAATCGCCGACGGCGTCGAGATTCAGGCGCTGGGAGTTCGAGTACGCGAAAGTCGGCGTGATGACGAACCATTCGCCCATCGTGAGCGGCTTCGACGCGATGTTCAGCGATGGGAAGTCGCGATCGACTTGGTCACGCCCAGGATACTGCCGTTGCGTGCCGCCGAGATTAATCGAGAGCGGACCCTGCTGTCGCGTGAGGTTCGCCTGCGACGAAATCGTGGCAAGCGCTTGCATCGGATTGATCGTCGTCCGCCGTTGCACCTGCGTGTTCGTCACATAGTTGATGTTCGTCGAGAAGCGCGTGCGCGACGAGAACTCTTGCGTGTGCGACCAACTGAGCGCGGTGTTCTTGCTCCCGCTGGACAGGGAGTTCTGTGAGACGGCGAGGTTCCCCTGCAGGAAGCGGTTGAGCCAGCGATACCGCAGCTCTCCGTTGAGGCGCATCCAGCCCGGATCCTGCGCTGTCTCACGCGCGCGCGAGCGCCAGTCCATCGAGACCTGCGCGTCCACGTAATCGGTGAGGGCGAAGTAATAGCCGAGATTCTCGATTGTGCGGCGATACGTCGGCGAGTTGCGCACGACCTCCGAGAACCCGGCGCGCGGCGTCAAGATGCCTGAGCGGCGCCCCGTGCGAATGTCTTGGAAAATAAACGGCAACCACATCACCGGTACGTCCGCGATGTAGAGAATCGCCGGACGCGCCACGATGACATTCCCACTCACGCGTTTTAGTTCTTTAGCGAGAAAGTGATAGTGCGGGACGGAGTCGAGGCATGACGTGATGAGGCCATCACGTCCGTAGACCGTTGAGCGATTGTTCGCCGTATCCGAGACGAACGCCGCGCGATGGGCCATCACACGCCAGTCCTCGCCGGAGTTGGCAATGGTCGAAAAATCGCGGGTCCGCCCCTCGCGCTTGCGGATATCGTAGCTCATCTCCCCGAGCCCGGTCACATCCTCACCGCGCGCCGGATCGCGCATCACGATGGTATCGCCCTTCGCGGCGAGCGTCTGCGTGCTGTCGTTGTACAGGATCGAGCGCGCGATGAGCAACGTCGAGTCTCGCTGCACCGCCGACTTCCCACTGTCACCAGTAGCAAGCGACATCGTTCGGCTCGACGCCTCGAATCCCACGGTATCGGCTTGGTAGCGCACCACGGTGTATCCGGCACGCTTCAGCATCGCGATCATGACAGAATCGTCGGGAGCCCACTTGATGAGTTCTGGTCGCTCATCGCGTTTGGCGCCCTGCGCAGTGGTATCGCGGCCGGCGACTGGCGCGCCCGGCCTCGTCGTCGGCGGCGTCACGGTCCGTTGATCCGGCGCCGCACGCACCGGAACCCGCTGATCGGGCGGTGGGCGTACAGGTGCGCGCTCTTGGGCGGCGGCCGTGGTGACGCTGAGGGCCACCCCAAGCGCGACCGACGCGCTTACCCGTGCGCTCATCGACGCGGCGAGCGCCGCGACGCCGCGCCACGGCCCGATTCTCACGCGGCGGCCCCGCCGATCGTACCGGCATCGCGCCGCAACCGCTTCTCACGCGAGCGGTTCACAAACCAACTCAGGACAATGCTCACCTCGTACAAGCCGTAGAGCGGCACGCCGAGCATCACCGTCATGAGGATCAAATCGCCAGGCGTGATGATTGCAGCCACAATCATTGAGCCCACCATCGCGTGCCGCCGGTACTTCCCGAGCGTACGCGGCGTCACGAGTCCGAGCGCCGTCAGCGCCGACACGACAATCGGTAACTGGAAGCAGCCGCCGAACGCGAGACACATCGTGACCGTGAACGAGAAGTAGTCAGTGGCCGTGATCATCTGCTGCAGAGAAGCACTCTGGAACGAGAGCAGCACCTCGAACATCACCGGGAGCACGAACTGCACGCAGAGGAATACCCCCGCGCCGAACAAGAAGGTCGCACCCACCAAGACGGGGATGATGATCTTCTTCTCGTGCGGATGTAGCGCCGGCGAAAGGAAGGCCCAGATCTGATACACGATCACTGGCGACGACGCGACAAGCCCGAGTCCGAACGCCACCTTCAGCACAATCGATACGGGATCGGCGGGGTGCGTAAAAACCAGCTTACCATTGCCGAGGAAGGGCTTGATCGGCGCGGAGAGTATGCCGAGCACGTCGAACTGCGAGACGACCGCAAAGGCGATCACCATGGAGACCACGAGCGTCCCCACGACCCAGAGGAGCCGCGAGCGCAGCTCCTCCAGATGATCTAGGAACGGCATCTCGCCGGCTGGTTCCTGGCTCATCGGTCACTCGGGAGTCGGCAGGGCCGACCCCTCATCCTACGGAGTGCGCGGCCGCAGGAACTCCTGCGCGAGGAGCGCGGCATCTGAGCGCGGATACTGATCGACAATCTGGCGATACAGGGCCTGGGCCTGTTCTGTGCGCCCGACGCTGCGATACGCACTCGCGCGCTTGTACAGCGCGTTGGGAGCCATCTCGGAGCGCGGGTAGCGCTCGACCACCAACGCGTACACCGAATCCGCCGCCACCCCGTTGCCTTCGTCCGCCCACGTGGCCGCGATGCCATACAGCGCCTCGTCAGCGAGGTCCGAGGTGGGGAACTTGTCGAGCAACTCGCGATACGCCCCCCGCGCAGACGACGTGCTGCCGCGCCGGAGCTGGTCCTCGCCGAGCTGATACAACTGGGAGGGTCCTGGCGGCGCCGAGGGGCGCGCCGGCGTGGGAATCGGGACCGACACCGGCACAACGACCGGCGGCGCGTTCTCCGCGGCATTCAACTCCGCCGCGCGCGCTTCCATCTCGGCGCGCAGTTCCTGAATGCGACGCTGACTCTGACCCGTGAGTTCTTGAATCATGATCAGCTGCTGCCGGATCGACTGCAGATCCTCACGCACGTCACCACGCAACCGCATGATGGTCGCATGCGAAACGCGCGCGGTGTCACCAACTTGCGCGAGCGAAACACTCACGCGCTGGAGATCACTGCTCACCGCTTCAATCGCGCGGAGTAACGCCGAGTCGGCGGCCACGCGCTCCGCCCGGACGGTTTGCAGATCCTGCTGGAGGATCCGCATATCGTTTCGGGTGGCGAAGCACGCGCCGGTCGTCAGGATGACGACCGGCGCGAACCACAAGGAGATGCGACGTCCGTGAATCACGGGACGCGAATCGTCTCCCCGCCGACGATGATCTCGAACTCGTCACGACGGTTCTTCGACCACGCGGTTTCGTCGGCGCCAACCTGCACGGGGCGCTCTTCGCCGAAGCTCACAACGTCGATGCGCGCAGCATCGATGCCCTGATCCACGAGGTAGCGCTTCGCGGCGGCGGCACGGCGCTGGCCGAGCGCCACATTGTAGGCGTCAGAGCCGCGTTCGTCGGTGTGACCACCGATGCGGATGCGGACGGCGCTATTGGCGCGCATAATCGGGAGCTTGGCGTCGAGGACCGCACGGGAGTCCGCCGTGAGCTCCGCCTGATCGTAGGCGAAGAAGATCACGGTCGCGAAGGCGGTGCGTGCATTGGCAATCGCGGCAACGCGAGCAGCCTCGAGACGGGCGGCTGCGTCCCGGGCGGCAGCGTCACGAGCGGCAGCAGCCGCGGCCTCGCGCTCGCGGGCGGCGCGAGCATCGGCCTCAGCGCGAGCTGTCGCGGCGGCGGTGGCACGGGCCGCAATGACGGCCGCGGAATCGGGATTCGCGGCAACAGGGGTCGGCGTCGTGCTGGCGGCAGCGGGCGGCTTGCACGCGGAGACGGTCACGGCCACGACGGCCAGGGCGATCAAGGGAAAACGAGCGTTCATCGAATCCTCTGCTGAGTGGGAACTTGGTGTGGAAATGCGGGAGACCAGCGATGGCCTGCGGTCGTTCTACTTTGGCACGGCGAGACGCGGGGACCACGTTCCTTGTCTGGCAATCGCACCCTGGGTCAGCTGGCGCAGCCGACCCGACTCCGTGTCGAGGATCCACAACTGCCGGTTCCCCGTGCGGCTGGACGTGAACACGAGATGCCGCGCGTCGGGTGACCACGATGGCTGCTCGTTGATGCTTTCAATTGTGTGCTGCTTCACGCTCCGGTCGCGCAGATTAATCGTTGCGACTTGAAAGCGTCCTTCGATTTGCGTCTGGAAGGCGACGTTCCGGCCATCCGGTGACCACGAGGGGTCAGACCGGTAGGACTGGTCCCCGAATCCGGTGGTGGTAAGCCACTCCGGATTCGCTCCATCCGAATCTGTAATATATATCTCTGGACGACCCAATCTTCCAGACACGAAGGCGATGCGGCGCCCGTCGGGAGAAAAGCTGGGCGACGCATTGTCCGTACCCCGCCCGACCGTGACGCGTCGCGGCCCCTCGCCCCCATTGACCTCAACGGCCCAGAGGTCGGTCCCATCGAGGCCCGAGGCGAAGACCAAGGTCTTTCCATCGGGCGAGAATGTCGGGGTGAAGTTGGCCCCCGAGGCGAACGACGCGCGGCGCGCTGTCCCCGTTGTCAGGTCACGCACGAGAATCTGCGATCCGTCGTCCGCGAACTGCGTGTACGCAATCATCCGACCACTCGGATGCCATGCGGGGAATGAGCCGTTCCCGACCCCGGGCACCTGTCGCACGTTCGCGCCGTCGGCATCTACGGTCCAGAGGGTCCCGGTGCGGACGAAGAGGATTCGCGTCGCCGCGATCCCCGGGACTCCGGTAATCCACCGCTCGATCTCGTCGCTCATCGCATGCATCGACATCCGCCACTCGGGGGAATTCGGCGGGCCATCGACCAGGAACGTGCGCCGCTGCAACACGCGCGCCGCGCCCACCTCGTGCAGTACGACATTCACACCACCGCCCACATTCTCGGCGAACTGCAGCAGCGCGGCCGCACCGACGCGGGCATACAGCTGATAGTTCGGCGTCCCGGTGAGTGGCAGGCCGGAGTCGGCGACGATCACGCTGACCCGATCGCCGAAGTCGAGATTGCGCGCCACGATGGCGCGCACGGAATCGGAGGAGCTCCCGCGCATCGGGAGGATGTACACACCGGGGCGAGTCCCTGCGGCGTACGTAAGGCCAATGCGCACCCCTTCCTGCGCCGTGGCAGGGCGCGCAAGAAGGGTGGTGCAGAGGGCGAAGGCCAGGGCGAGGGGCCGGAGTACTAAAGGACGGCTCATCGCAGTCGGGCAGGATCGAAGGAAAAGGTCACAGGCAGGATATCGTCAGAAAAACCAGTAGGGAGCGGGCCGAAGTTCCGCGCGGCCGCCTCGACGGCGCCCTGTACCTCGAGGTCGAACGCGAAATTCCCGCTGGACTGCAGAAAGCGGAAACCCGCCACCGATCCATCGCGCCGGATGAAGAAGAAGACTTCGGCCTTCAGCGCGCCGGGATTGCGCGGTTTGAACGTGAGCGAAATCTGCCGCACGATCTGTTGCAGGTACCCCGGGAAGGGGAACTCGATCCCCTCGGTGCGCACCGTTGCGACATCGGTTCCCGTGCCCCCGACCTCCCCGCCACCAGCGGTGGGCGCTTTCGTCGGATCGACGCGCTCGCGCGGATCGGTCGTGATGTTTGCGGTGGCGCGCGTCTGCGTGCGTCGCTCGGGGGGCTTGATGGGCGCGGCCTTCACCGGTTCTGCCGATTCGGCGCGCGGCGGTACCTTCGCGGTGGGCTCAGCGGCGGGAGGCGTATCGCGCACGACACCGGCGGCGCGTGGCCCTGGAGGGGCGGCAATCAGATCGACGCGATACATCGGGGGAAGCGTCGCGGCGGGTGCCGACTTCCAGATCACCAGCGACGCCACGGCCCCGACATGCACGAGGACCGAGATGGCCAACGCGCCGCCGATCCCTGTGGAGGGACGCGCGGCGATACTCACCGCGGAACGTCCTCCGGCTCCGCGACAAGGCCGATGTTTCCCACGCCCGCGCCACGCATGATGGCGAGCACCTCGACGACGCGACCGTATCTCACACCCTGATCGGCGCGCAAATACACGCCGTCATTCCCCGCCTGCGCGGCGAGTGTCCGAAAGGTGCCGCGGAACTCCGAAAGTGAGAGCTGCACATCGTCCGCAAAGATTCGTCCATCGCGCGTCACCGAAATCACCAGCGCACTCTTGGCGTTCAGCGGGCGCGCCTCGGCGCGAGGCAGCGAGACGTCCACCCCACCCTGCATCATCGGCGCGGTGATCATGAAGATGATCATCAGTAGCATCATCACGTCGATGAGAGAGACGACGTTGATCTCCGCCAACAGCGGCGTGCGCTCTCCGCGCCCGCGACGCCGCATCCTAGAGCCGTCCCTCGGCGGCCATCAGCGCGATCACTTCAGACCCGAATCCATCGAGCTCACCGTCAAACCGATTCAATCGCGCGGCGAAGATGTTGTAGCCGAAGTACGCGGGGATGGCCACGGCGAGCGCCGTCGCGGTCGCAATAAGCGCCTCGGCCACACCCGGCGCGATGGCCGCGAGATTCCCAGAGCCCCCGCGCGCCACGCCGAGAAATGCCTCGATGATGCCGAGCACGGTGCCAAGGAGCCCGAGTAGCGGACTGACCGAACCAATCATCGCCAGCGTCGGGATATAGCTGCCGAGGGCCTCGCGTTCGGTGTTGCTCTCAGCATCGAGCACGAGTCGGAGCGCCTGGACCTGTGACGCGGAGAGCGTGGCCGGTGCGCCGCTCGCCGCACGCACCATCTGCGTCTCATTCAAGAAGTCGATTGCCCGCTGCATGACCCGCGTGTGCGCACTCGGCCGTGAGCGTTTCGCGAGTGCGGCGACTTCTTCGAGGCGCGTCGCCTTGTGGAACTCGCGCATGAAGGCGCGTCCTTCGCTCTCGGCGCGGCGGAAGGCGCGCCACTTGGCGAGCATCACGGCCCACGAGAGCAGCGACAGCACGACGAGGACGACGAGGACGAATTTCGTCTCAGTCGACGCGCTAAGGACGAGATCGAGACGGGTCGACGGGATGGCGGATCTAATCTGCAGGAACATCAGCGCTCAGCGAACCAGGCGTAGGTGCGGGCGACCCCTTCATCAAGGCCGACCTGCGGCGTCCATCCGAGTCCGGCGGCCGCCTTTGCGATACTCACCACCGAGCGACGTTGTTCCCCGGGGCGATGCGGTGCGTTCTGCAGTTCCACACGCTTCGCGGCGGCCTTGAACATCGACTCGGCGAGTTGCACTACAGAGGTCTCGACTCCAGTGCCGAGATTGAAGGCGCGATCATCGACCTTGCCCGCAGCGATGCCCGCGTGATGCGCAGCGAGTACGTGGGCCCGTGCGACGTCACCGACGTAGACGTAGTCACGCGTCTGCCCACCATCACCGAATACCGTGAGCGGCGTTCCCTTGATGATGCGCTGGCAGAAGATGGCGACGACGCCAGCCTCGCCGTGCGGGTCCTGGCGTGGGCCGTACACATTCGCGAAGCGCAACGCGACGTAGTCGAGGCCGTGGACGCGCGCGTAGTACGCGAGATAAAGCTCCACGGAGAACTTGGCGATGCCGTATGGGCTCTCGGGATCCTTGCCGTACGTCTCGAGATTCGGCGGAGTCACGAAGTCGCCGTACACCGCACCGCCCGTGGAGGCGAAGATCATCCGCGTCTTGCTGCCCGAGGCGCGCACGGCCTCAATCAGGTTCAGCGAGCCGCGGATGTTGACGTCGACATCGAACGAGGGATCGGTGACCGACTTACGCACATCAATCTGGGCCGCGAGATGGCAGACGAGATCGAATGCGCCATCACGAATGAGCGCGGCCGCCTCCGGCGAGCGGATGTCGGCTTCGACAAGCGTGGCTTTTGCGGGGACCTGTGCGCGCTTTCCGCTCGACAGATTATCGAGCACCGTCACGGTCCATCCCTCAGCGATGAGGGCATCCGTAACGTGTGACCCGATGAAACCGGCGCCGCCGGTCACGAGGGCGTGTTGAATTGTCATCCCTCGAAGATACCCGGTCGACGATGCGTCTCCTACTGCGTCAGGGCATCTTGCCGGTGACGACCGCAGCCATGCCCGTGCGCAGTCCGCCGTCCGTCTGGCCGATGATGATTGCGCTCGCGCCCCACTGTGTGACACGTGTGATACGCGCGGTCGCGACATCCTGCGCCGGCAGCGGCTGGCCGCGATCATCATTGCCCATGTCGATCTGCAGCGTGAGCTGATCGCCGGGGACAAGTCCGTCGGTCGAGCCGGCGGCGAAGATGATCTGATGGCCAACCGGCGGGAGCACCGGGTTGCCGTACATGTACGCAATCTTCGTCTTCGTGCCGAATTCCACGCGGGTCGGGAAAATCCCGGGGCGCAGAACGAGCGTATCGAGGGCCATCACGAGATGATGCGGGAAGACATCCTCGTACTTCTGCATCAGGATGGCCGGTGCACGACCAGCGGTCGCATCAGCCGTGAGTCGCACGATACCTGTCGGGACGACGACCTTTCCCTCTCCCTCCACGGACGGGCCGTAGCGGAAGACCATATACCGCTCGTCCTTCGTGCCGGCGGCGCCAGCGGGGAGCTGCACATAGAGGTTCTCGAACATCTGGATCGGGCGCTCGGTGAGCGTGAGCCCGACACCATCGGCCGCGGTAGTCGCGTCGAGCTTCCCCGCGCCAGTGACACCCGCGGCATCCCACATAAACGGGGCCTGGAGATAATCCCCCGAGCGAACGGCCGCGGCCGGCGACGTCAACGTGAGCGATGAACGTGAGCTACGCACGACTTTGTAGCGATCGGGATTGAAGATTGTCATCGCCGGCGGCGGACCGGCCGGCTCCTGGGGCGTCGACGGCTGAGCGCCGGGCGCCATGGTGGTATCGGTCGGCTGATCCGGCGGCGTGCCTGCCGTCGCGACGACATCGCCGTCAATGACAATCACCTGATCGGGATAAATCAGGTTCGGGTCGGTCACGTTGGCTTGATTCCGGCGATAAATCTCCGGCCACTTGAAGGCATCGCCGAGATACTGCTGGGCGAGGTCCCACAGCGTGTCGCCGCGCTTGACGGTATGCGTCCGGCCTCCCTCCTGCGCGGTCCCCAGAGCGGGGGTAAGCGAAAGGAGAAGAAGGATGGTCGCGAGGGTCGGTCGGAGGCGGAGCATCGGACGGATCTCGGGTACGGGACAAGGGGCACAGCGCGCGCTCCAACGCATGGTCGCGGTGGGGCGGTCTCAGGGGTGGACGACTGGGCCGGCTTTCGTGCAACAGCTGGAGACTGAAAAGCTGACCCCTCGGCCGTGAAGTCGAAAGGGCGACCCCGGCGGGGCCGCCCTTTCGATCCTCACTTTTCGCGCGACCTCTAGAACGGGAGGTCGTCGTCCCCGTCCATCGCCTCAGGGAAGTCCGAGAATCCGGAATCGCCCCCCTTCGCGCCTGCGCCAGCCTTGGCCGGACGCGCCGACTCGGCGCCCTCGCCCGCACCGCGACCGCCGAGGAGGAGAATCTCCCGCACGTTGATCTCGGTGATGTACTTGGTCTGCTTGTCCTTATCCTCGTACTGGCGGTACTCAATCCGCCCTTCGACGAAGAGCTTGTCGCCCTTCTTCACGTACTTCTCGATGACATCGGCGAGGCCGGTGCCGCGACCAGCGGCGTTCCAGGCGACGCACTTGTGCCATTCGGTCTTCTCCTGCTTCTCGCCGGACGCGGAGCTCCACGAGCGGCTCGTGGCGATAGAGAACTGCGCGACCTTACTGCCGTTCGGGGTGGTCCGGATCTCCGGATCGGCGCCGAGGTTGCCGATCAGGGTGACCTTGTTCAAGCTGCGGCTCATGTGGCCTCCTGGTTTGGGTCAGTCCGCGTAGGCACCATACATGGGCCCTCGGTGCGGGACGGTACCGAATCTCTGCAGGTGAAAGCTAATCCGGCCGGCTGACACCGGCATCCGGTCGCGGCGGGCGGCGCATGACGACCGCGTCCTCGGTGGGCCGCGAGTAGTACCGCTTCCGGCGGCCGGAAGCCTCGAAGCCGCGGCTCCGATACAGGGCCTGTGCCGCCGCGTTGCTCTCGCGGACCTCAAGATGCACGACCGCCGTCGGGGGGCGGTCGACCTGCTCTAGCAGGTCGTCCAGCAGTATCGCACCGATGCCTCCGCGGCGGACTTCCGGATCGACCGCAAGATTCGCGAGCTCCGCTTCGTCGATAATCTGCCATGCCACGCAATAGCCAACCACGATCTCGTCGCGAGTGGCGACGCGGAAGCGAGCCGCCGTGGCGTTGAGCAGACTGCGAAAGCTGGACTCACTCCAGGGGTCCGCAAAGGACGCGCGTTCGATGGCCACGACCGCAATCAGGTCGTGCTCGGTGGCGTCGCGCACGGCCTCGCTCATCCGAGGGGCCGACCCTGCGCGGCCTCCCACTTCACCTGCGCCTCGGCGAGGCGACCGTAGACGGGCTCCCACGTTGCGAGATCAGCCGGCCCGGCCGCAGCGATCAGCGCGAAGGCTCGCGCCACGCCGCGCGCCAGTGGTGCCGCGCGATGCGGTGCATCGGGCCCAATCGGAAATGCCCGGAGTTCCGCGGCGCGTGCGGGGATCTGCGCGTGCGCGAGCAATCCCAGCGACTCAAACGTGGCGAGTTCGCCGCGCGGTCCGATTGTCACCAGCGCGAGATATCGCTCGTCGCGCATCGCGTCGAGCGTGGCGAGCCACCGACTTCCCGGCTCACTCGTCGCATCGTCGCCGGCAACAATCAGCGCGAGTGAGGGCACGCCGAAGAGCGGGAGTCCGGCGCCCTGCGCGAGGCCCTTCGCGGCCGCGCCGACCACGCGTAGCGAGGTGAAGCTGCCAGGGCCCGCACCGCCGACGATACGTGCGCAGTCCGCAAGCGCGACCTGCGCATCGCGCAGCGTGGCGATCACTGCGGGGAGAAAGCGCTCCTCAGCCTCACTCCGCATCACGACCGTGCGTTCGGCAATCACTCGTCCGTCACGCA
>JAYTDH010000337.1:0-4006 GCA_043736095.1 Gemmatimonas sp. | reverse complement strand
CCGTCGGCGGCCGTGAGGCGCACCGACTCGCTGCGATATGTCCACTCGGTGACCATCGGCTCGAAGCGGCGCTTGAGCGAGCCCCCGAGCACTTGATCGAGCGCGTCACGCAAACGTGTTGAGCAGTTGTCGCGGAAGTAATCGTAGCGATAGTAGCGATTCGCCTCGCGCGCATTCTCGGCAACGAGTGCGGCGATCTCGAGCCGCTGCGCCGGCGTGAGCGCAAGCACCTGCTCCACCGAGTGCCGATCCTGCTCAGCGTAGACCTGCAGTAGGAACTGCGTGGGGAACGCCTCGACCCAGTACTGCGTGTCGCCGGAGAGAAAGCGCCCGAGGAAGTTTGGCTGCTCGAACGAGAACATCCCCCAGTTGTAGGCGAGATCGAGGCCCGTTGCCGTGTCGTGGACGCGGAGCGCGTTGTGTCCGAAGCGTTCGAACACTGCGTCACCCTGCCCAAAGGTAAGAAGCGAGATGCGGAGCGATGCGCCGGGCTCCTGCGCGCGGAGATTCTGTGGCATCGCGACAGTGACGAGCAGCGCGAAGCGCGCGAGACGCGCGAGACGCGCGAGACGCGCGGCGATGCGCACGAGGGCCCCCACGCAATGGTGGGAAGCAGCATGAGCTGGCATCACAGCCGGATCTCTTTCGCCTCGTCCGCGGCCTTGTAGATGAGATCGAGGAGCTTGTAGACGCGGATCTGATCTTTCGGCGGCTCGTACGCCGTCTCGCCACGAAGCACGGCGACGAAGTGCGCGAGTTCGGAGCGATACGACTGGATCGTGACCGTGTCTTTCTGCGATGCCCCCGAGGGAGCGACATCCACAGCGTTGCCGTTAATCACCTTCGTGATGCGCACCGGCGCGAGGCCGGCGGTGCCCTGCGTCCCGAACAACTCGAACCACCAGTGGTCCTTGCCGCCGATGTAGTTCCAGCGCACATCGACCGTCACGCTGAATCCGCCCTGACATTCAATCATCACCATCGCGGCATCCTCTACCGCGTTCGCTCCCCGAGCGCGTTCCATCGTAGCGCTGACGCGCTCGACGCGCGCGAAATCCGTGAGCCACCCCGCGAGATCGAGCAGCGGAAGTCCGAGCTCGAGCAGGGCGCCACCACCGGCCTCCTGGCGACGCGTCCGCCACGGCGCGGTCGGGCCCTGGCGCCGATACGATCCGGCGCGCACGGCGACGAGCTTGCCGAGTTCGCCAGCGCGAAGGAAAGTGTTGAGCGTCTGCGCGTCGTGACGGAAACGATGATTATTGGCGACCATCACGCTGCGTCCGGCTTTGTCCGCCGCGGCGAGGATCCGCTCCACACCGCGCACGTTGAGCGCCAGTGGACGTTCACACAACACGTTGAACCCCGCCTTTAACGCCGAGAGGACGTGCACCTCGTGCGCATGATTCGGCGAGCAGACCACCACGGCATCTAACTCGAGTTCGAGCAACTCCTCGATGTCCGTGCACCAGTTCGCGACGCCAAATCGCTGCGCGATCCCGCGCGCCTTCGCCGCATCATTGTCGCAGAGCGCGGCAATCTCGACGCCGCGCATCTTAGCGAGCACGGGAAGGTGTGCGGTCTGCGCGATGGCGCCGAGACCGAGAACACCGAATCGAATAGAAGTCGTGGGAGGCACGTCGCTACTGGGCAAAAAGGGCGGACGGAATCGAACCGAGGGTGGTACCAGGGAAATACGTGCGGAGAATCTGTCGAGCGCTCTGCCCAGCCCGCGCCCGACCAATCGCGCCCCACTGACACATCCCTACCCCATGACCAAAGCCGTTGCCACGAAGCTGTACGCGGGAGATGCCGCCGGAGGGGGACGATTCGGCCGTGACAGAAAAATAGGAGCTGGGCATCAGGTCGCCAGCACTCGTGCGCAGAATGGAGCGGGCGTCGTTCCCGCGGACGTCGAACGTGCCCTTGGCGGTCCGGAATTCCACGATCTCGGCACGCCCACTCGGGGTGCGCCGGGCGACCCGGAGACCGGTGACCTCCCCCGCGCCGCCGGGAGGCAGCGTGGCATAGGTCCCGAGATAGCGACGGGCGACAACGTCGAGTTCCGCGCCCGTGAGCGAGCGCTCCCAGTAAAAGCGAGGCGCGATGTCGCAGTAGTAGCGGTCGGTGTCGGGGATTTTGTCGCTCACCCGCTGCAGAAAGGGCTCGCCCGCCCCGCCCCATGCCTCCTGCGCCGCGGCCGTCTCGCCCCCGCAGGCTGAGTGGTAGGGCGCAACGATGACGCGCCCACCGTAGGTGAGGACGACCCCTGCGGTCGCGGCGACGGCGGCGCTGGCATTCGGACGCTCGGCGTCTACGCCGCCGTAGACCTGATCGGAGACGGTGGCGAGGAGGTCGTAGTCGGGGCTGCGGCCGCGCCCGCTCCGGGCCACGGAGAGTCGCGTCACCGTGAACGAGCGCGCGGCCACGGCTTGCGCCTCGAGCGCGGCAGCCTCGGCGACTGGGCGCTCCCCCATCTCGAGTGGGACCACTCCGCGCAGATAGTCCTCAAGGGCAAGCACGTTGACCACGAGGACGCCGGTGTCCGTGGTGACGGCACGGAGACGGCCGCGGTAGCGCTTGCCGTTGAATCGCACAAAACCGTCGCCGCCGGGGTCGATGGACGGAGTCTCGCCCAGCCGAGCGGTTCCGAGCGCGATGCGGAGTGTCGGGCCGGCTGCTGCCGACGGACGTGGCGGAGGCGAGGTCGAGGGCGTCAGCGGTGGCTGAAAACAGCCGACGACGAGCAGGACGGCGACGATGGCGAACGCGATCGGCGCCGGGAGCGGCACCATTCGCGTCGTCGATCGCCTCACCGACCGAAACTCCCGATGGTGGTCGAGAGCATCGGCAGGGTGCGCGAACGCGGTGCGTCAGGCATCGGGCCCGGCGGCGGTGCCACTAGGCGGATGGCCGTGGACTCGAAATCGTAGTCGTCGACGACCGCGGTGACCTCGACCTCGACGAGAGACCCCGCCAGCGCGTCGGTCTCGATCCACGTCACACCGTCGATATCATCGGCCTGCCAGGGGAGACGCGCGCGCGCCGGCTCGTCGGCCGTTGCGGCGGCTTCGATCAGCGCCGTGGTGACGGTCCCAATCCGCGATTCGTAGCGCTCTGCCGTGATATGACGCTGCATCTCCTGCACGAGCTCCAATCGCTGGCGCTTAGTGAACTCCGGCACGTCATCGACGAGCTCGGCGCCGCGCGTCCCTTCCTGCGGTGAGTAGGTGAACACGCCGACGCGCTCAAACTGAATCTCCTGCAAGAAATCGCACAGCTGCTGGAAATCGGCGTCTGTCTCGCCCGGGAAGCCAACGATGCAGGTTGTCCGAATCGCCACGCCGGGGACGACCTCGCGGAATCGCGCGACCTTTTCGCGGATTGTCCGCTGACGCTCGGGACGACGCATCCGCTCGAGGACGCTGTCCGATGCATGCTGGATTGGCATATCGAGATACGGCAGGATGCGCGGATTACCGGCGATGACCTCGAGGAGGCGTGGCGTGATGCCGGCCGAGTAGAGGTACATGTTGCGGAACCACGGGATTGAGGTCTCGCGAAGGAGCGCCTCAAGGAGTTCGGGGAGCCGCACCGACTGGTCGCGCAGATCGCGGCCATAGTGAGCGAGATCTTGCGCCACGAGGTTCACTTCGCGCGCGCCCTGGAGCTCGAGCAGTTGCGCCTCGCGCACGATCTCATCGGGCGAGAAGGAGCGATGCTTGCCGCGCATGAGGGGAATCGCGCAAAACGCGCACCCGTGATCGCACCCTTCGCTGACCTTGAGGTAGCGCACGAAGGGCGTGCCGCCGGCATGAACGCGGACGCCGGGATGTTCCGTGACGGGATCGCCGATTAATCCGCGTGCGCGGAGCATCGGCAGCAGCTGCTCGGTCTCGGAGGCGCCGAGGAAGAAGTCCACTTCGGGAAGCGCGTCCTGCAACTCGCCCTTGTGCCGCTCGACCATGCATCCGACAGCGACGACGGCCGTCGCCGCGCCTGTTTCTTT